>JAOABT010000412.1 GCA_026418215.1 Clostridia bacterium
TTTTTATACAGTAGACATCACGACGCTCAAGAAGACATCGCTTCAGAGCGGAAAAGCAGATATCCAGGCGCTTGCGCGTCAGGTCATCGAGCACTTTGAAAGGTATGCAAAGCTCTCAGGCAAAATATCTCCCGATGCAACCTTCTCAGTGACCAATATAGACGATCTGTCCAGACTGCCGGATATGATTGCGTCCAACCTCGCTATCTCCATTGAGCAGAAGCAGGTTGTGTTGGAGGAGCTGTCTCCTAAAAAGAGGCTTCAAAAGCTTCTGGACATTCTGGCCAACGAAAATGAAATCCTTGAGATTGAGAAAAATATCAATAACAAGGTGCGTCAGCAAATTGACAAGAATCAAAGGGAATACTACCTCAGAGAGCAGATGAAGGCTATTCAGAAGGAGCTCGGCGACTCTGACAGTACCGCATCCGAGGTAGAGGAATATCGTGAGAAGATCGCAGAAGCGAATCTTCCCGAAGAAGTCAAGAAGAAGGCCTTGAAAGAGGTTGACAGACTTTCACGTATGCATTCCTCATCTGCTGAGGGCGGTGTTATCCGTACCTATTTGGATATCGTTTTGGAGCTTCCCTGGAAAAAGAAGACCGATGAGAGGCTTGATATCAAGTACGCAGCCGAAATCCTGGACCGCGACCATTATGGTCTTCAGAAGGTCAAGGAAAGAGTTCTCGAATACCTTGCCGTAAGAAAGATGAAGAATGGCCTTCACGGACCTATCATCTGCCTTGCGGGACCTCCCGGGGTCGGCAAGACCTCCATCGCCAAGTCTATTGCAGAGTCCCTAAACAGGAACTATGTAAGAATGTCGCTTGGTGGCGTGCGTGACGAAGCCGAAATCAGAGGCCATAGAAAGACCTATGTCGGTGCAATGCCCGGCCGTATTATCAATGCGCTCAAGCAGGCGGGCTCAAGCAACCCCTTAATCCTCCTCGATGAGATCGATAAAATGTCAAGCGACTTCAAGGGTGACCCTGCGGCGGCTATGCTGGAGGTTTTGGATGCCGAGCAGAACAAGGACTTCAGAGATCATTATCTGGAGCTTCCCTTCGACCTGTCCGATGTCTTGTTCTTAACCACAGCAAACTATAAGGATGCTATTCCGAGACCGCTCCTTGACAGAATGGAAGTCATTGATATCACAGGCTATACCGACGATGAAAAGACCAGCATCGCTTCCCGATATCTCGTGCCCAAGCAGCTTGCTGCCCATGGCATAGAGCAGGGCGCGGTCCGCTTTGAAGAATCCGGTATCCGCGAAATCATCGTACACTACACGCGCGAGGCTGGCGTCAGAAACCTGGAGCGCTATGTAGCCACTGTCATCAGAAAGGCTGCAAAGCAGATTGTCCTTGGTGAGAAGAAGTCTGTTCGCATCACCAAGAATACGATCAAGGAATACCTCGGCGCGAAAAAGTTCCTCTTTGACAAGACCAATGAGATCGACGAGATCGGTATTGTCAGAGGACTCGCATGGACTCCCGTTGGCGGTGATACCATGCCGATTGAAGTCAACCTCATGCCCGGTGACGGCTTCCTTGAGCTTACCGGACAGCTCGGAGATGTGATGAAGGAATCAGCCCGCATTGCCAGAAGCTTTATCCGCTCTGTAGCGAATGAGTACGGCATTGAATCTGATTTCCATAAGAGAAATGACATTCATATCCATGTTCCCGAGGGGGCTATCCCCAAGGATGGACCATCGGCTGGCATCACCCTGGCAACAGCTCTGATCTCAGCGCTTACCCAGATTCCTGCCCGCAAGAACGTGGCTATGACCGGTGAAATTACACTTCGCGGCAAGGTTCTGCCTATCGGCGGACTCAAGGAAAAGGTTCTTGCTGCACACCGCGCCGGTGTAGATACAGTCCTTATTCCTATGGAAAACAAGAAGGACATTGAGGACATCCCGGAAAACGTCAGAAAGGTGCTTCGCATTATTCCTGTGGCACACATGGACGAGGTCATAAAACATGCGCTCGTCAAGAAGCCAACCGGACGTAAAGCCCCCCATGACAGCGAGAATGTAGTCATAACACCCGCTTCAGAAGAAGCTGCTGTTACGATTGAGCACTAATCAACGGTAGTTCGATGACTTTTCTAGTGTAGGTAATGCTGATTGACGCGGTTTTGACTAAAATCGTGTGCGACAATAGTGCAAGCACTTAGCCGGCTTCATTGTTATGCAAGAAAGCGCTGGCTTACACAGCCATATAAACGCTTGTCGCGGATTTAATGTGTTTAGTATCTCAATGACTTGGACTTATTTTCGATTCTAGTGGATTCAAATAAGGAATATGCTATAATAGGAGCAGGCTTTTAAAGCCTGCTTTCTTTTTTATGGTCATTTTAGGTACGCATAAAATGTTAGAAAGAATTCATCGAGGTCTGCATCAATGAGTTGATGACGACGTTTGCGAATAGAAGGAGGTTCTATGCTGCTTATTAAAAATGCGAAAATTATAACCATGGCAGGAATGAATTACGAAAAAGGTTTTATTGCTTGCGATAAAGGAAAAATAATAGCGGTAGGCGAAGTACAAAATGCGCCTAAGGCCCAAGCACAGGATACCGTCATAGATGCCGAAGGCATGGTGCTGCTTCCAGGCCTGGTGGACAGCCACAGCCATGTGGGTATGATGGAGGACGCAGTGGGTTTTGAAGGTGATGATGTCAACGAGATGACAGATCCCGTAACACCTCATCTCCGCGCTATTGATGGCGTTTACCATGCGGACCGCTCCTTCGAGGAGGCGCGCCAATACGGCGTGACAACCGTCGTCACCGGCCCCGGCAGCGCCAATGTTATTGGCGGCCAGTTTGCGGCCCTGAAAACCTACGGGCGCACGGTTGACGAAATGGTGATTAAGGCTCCTTGTGCCATGAAGATTGCCTTCGGTGAAAACCCCAAGACGGTTTATCACGAAAAGCATCAGGCGCCAAGCACCAGAATGGCTACAGCGGCCGTTCTTCGTGAGCAGCTTTTTAAAGCCAAGGAATATTTGGATGCGCTTAATGAATATGAAAATGATAAAGAGGAAAACGACAAGCCCGAATTTGACATGAAGCTCAATGCCCTCATTCCTGTTATCAAGGGAGAGCTTGTCGTGAAGGCCCATGCCCACAGAGCGGATGATATCCTCACCGCTATTCGCATAGCACGCGAATTCAATCTGGATATCACCCTCGATCATTGCACAGAGGGATGGATGATTCCAGATATTTTAAAGGATTATGGACATGATGTTATCTTAGGCCCCATGCTGACCGATCGCTCGAAAATTGAGCTCAGGAATCAGTCCCTGAAGGCTCCCGGCATCCTCTCAAACGCAGGTGTCAGCGTCTCCATCATGACAGACCACCCCTGTGTGCCCAACCAGCATTTGATGCTTTGTGCCGCATTGGCTGTGCGTGAGGGTATGAGCGAGGAAAATGCCCTGAAGGCTGTAACCATTAATGCTGCAAGGGCAGTGAGGCTTGAAAATCGTATAGGGAGCCTTGAAGCGGGTAAGGATGCGGATATGGTGCTCTACACCAGGCATCCCTTCGACTACATGGCCAAGGTGAAAATGACCATCATCAATGGTGAGATTGTTTATCAGAACCAAGAAGGATAAAGGAATGACGGGAGAGACCTATCGCTTTACAACAGCATCGGAAAAAGAAACCACAGAGCTTGGGCAAAGGCTTGGCGAACAGCTATTTCCAGGGGCCGTCATCAGCCTCGAGGGGGATTTGGGTACAGGTAAAACTGCCATTACCAAAGGTATTGCAAAGGGCCTAGGAGTATTCGACATGATTACAAGCCCGACCTTTACCCTTGTGAACACCTATTCGGGTCGTATCACCCTCCACCATTTCGATGTTTATCGTGTGGATGACCCTGACGAGCTTTATGCCATCGGTTGGGAGGAGTATTTTACAGATGATGCGGTGACCATCGTGGAATGGGGCGATCGTATTCCTGAGATGCTTCCCGCCAATACCCTGCACATTGTCATTAAACGGGACGAGACGAGTCCTGATAACCGCATTATAACAATTGAAAGGCAGGCATCCTAAATGCTGACACTGGCAGTTGACACTTCAAGTCTTACAGCATCCTGTGCCCTTGTGGAGAACGGGAAGGTCGTATCGGAGCTTTCTACACAGCACGGTAAAACCCATTCCCAGAAGCTGGTCCCCATGATTCAAACGCTCTTGCGCATGGTGGACTGCGATTTAAGGGATGTCAACCTTTTTGCAGCAGCTATTGGACCGGGCTCCTTTACGGGTTTAAGAATTGGGGTTGTGACCATCAAGGGTCTGGCATACTCTTTGAAAAAGCCTGTTTGCGGTATCCCAACCCTGGATGCCCTTGCCTATTCTCTGCCCGACTATGAGGGTCTCATTTGCCCCATGCTCGACGCAAGGAACAACCAGGTCTTTACTTCCGTCTATGATAAGAAGCAAAACAGCTTTGACAAGCTGACACCCGATTATGGCCTGACCATTGACGAGCTTGTCGATACGCTTAACAGCTATAAACGGGACGTTATGATTCTGGGTGATGCCACGCCCCTTCACTATGACAGGCTGAAAAGCACGTTGGGCAGCCGGGTCGTTGAGGCGTCGCCAAGCCTGTTCTATCCCAGAGCCTCTTCAACGGGGCTGCTTGCAGAAAAAGCCTATAAAGATAACAAGGCCGTTAGCGCCTTTGAATTGGAACCACTTTATTTAAGAAAATCTCAGGCAGAAAGGCTGAAGGACTTGAAGAGCCAGGCCTGAGCCAGGGGGCATATGTCAGCCGATTACATGCTGCGGCCTATGTGCCGCGAAGATCTTGATGGTATGCTGGATGTCGAGCATAGGAGCTTTTCCATTCCCTGGACCAAGGGGATGTTCGAGGATGAGCTTTTCAACCCAAACGCCTATTACCTTGTCCTTAAGGCCGATGGCCGCATTGTAGGGTACGGAGGCTTATGGAAAATTCTCGACGAGGGCCATATCACCAATGTCGCCGTCCATCCCGACTACAGAAGGCACGGCTTTGGAAAAGCACTCATTCAAGGCCTTATCGATTTTGCCAACACAAATGGCCTGGTTGCCCTCACTCTGGAGGTCAGAGTCAGCAATGCGCCGGCCATCGCTTTATATGAATCCTTCGGCTTCCGTTCCCAAGGGAAAAGGAAGCGCTATTATCCGGACAATCATGAGGATGCCCTTATTATGTGGCTAAATCTGTAATCTTGTCTCAATTTCCCCCTGTTTCATATTTTGGCTGCGTGGTAGATAGAATGATATGAAAGCATAACGGGGGTGTCTACTATGGCGGTCTCTCCACTTCAATCAGGATCTCTTCGGAAGGTGTGCGACCCTTCGCTCTTTAAATTTCAGGATACATCGGTCCTAACGCCATCTCGTGATCTCATAGGGCAGCAGAGGGCTATTGAAGCCACAGAATTTGGCCTTGCCATACAGCTCGATGGCTACAATATCTACATGGCAGGCGATTCGGGCGAAGGCAAAACGCGCTATGCCCTTGAGAGCGCACAAAAACAAGCTCGCCTTATGCCCATTCCAGACGATTGGTGCTACGTCTATAACTTTGAGGATTCCAACAGGCCAAGAGCCCTTAACCTTCCGGCAGGCACAGGCCGTGATTTCAAGAAGGACATGGAGGACTTTGTAAAGGTCATTCAGCAGGAAATCGTTAAGGCCTTCGACGGCGAGGATTATGAAGCCGAGCGTTCACGTATTATCAAGGAGTTCAGAGATAAAAAGGATGAATATGTCATGGAGCTTACTCAAGAAGCGTCGGAAAGAGGCTTTAAGGTGAAGCTTGCAAACTCTGGCATCTACTTCATGCCCATTATTGATGGGGAGCCCTTAAGCGAGGACGAATTCAAGGCACTGGACGAAGAGGTGAAAATTGAGCTCTCAAAATCCAGTGAGGATCTCCAGAACAATACGGCCGACACCATTCGAAAAATCCGAGAGGTTGAGATGGAGGCAGAGATTGCCGTTCGTGAGTGGGAAAATCAGATTGCGCTTTACGCTGTAGGCATTCATATTGATGACTTAAAGGCCAAATACAGCCTTTATCCGCTGGTTGTCGAATATCTTGACAATGTCAAGGAGGATATCCTTGAAAACATTGAGCAGCTTGTGGGAGATGACGACGATGACGACCAGAGCGCCCTCTATCAGATGATGATGAAGAAGAATTCCGAGGATAATCCTTATGACCGCTATAAGGTCAATCTTTTAGTGGACAACAGCAGGCTCCACGGCGCGCCGGTCATTGTGGACTATAATCCTACATACTATAACCTCATGGGCCGCTGCGAGTATGAAAACGAGTTTGGCACCATGACAACCGATTACACCATGATCAAACCGGGCCTTTTTCACCAGGCCAACGGCGGTTTTCTGATTCTCCAAATCAATGATGTCATCTCAAATCCGCAATCTTTTGAGGCCATTAAGAGAACCCTCAAAACAAGGCAGATTGTGATAGAGAACATTAAGGAGCAGATGGGGCTCGTGGCTGTTTCAGCTCTCAAGCCTGAGTCCATACCGGTCAACGTCAAGATCATTCTAGTGGGCAGCGCTGAGGTCTATCAGCTCCTCTATAACTACGACCGGGATTTTAAAAAGCACTTTAAAATTAAGGCTGAATTCGATGAACAGATGGACTGGAATCAGGAAAACATCATGAGGCTGGCCCACTATATCGGGGCGTTCTGTAACAAGGAAGGCATCAGTCATTTCGACCGTTCGGGTGTTGCCGAGGTTGTCAATTACTGCTCGTGGCTTGTACAGGATCAGAATAAGCTTACAACGCGTTTTTCAGAGATTGTGAACATTCTGGGTGAAGCTGGCACATGGGCACGTATTGAGGGGGCCAGCCTGGTTTCAGACCGTCATGTTAAAAAAGCAGTCCTTGAAAAGAAGAAGCGTTCCAACAAGTACGATGAGGAGCTTTTGGAGCTTGTGAAGGACGGAACACTCCTCATCGACACCGATGGCTATACAGTAGGGCAGATCAATGGTCTTGCTGTGTTGGATATGGGGGACTACTGCTTTGGGAAACCCAACAGAATCACGGCTGCTACTTACATGGGAAAGAATAATATTCTCGATATCGAACGAGAGGTTGAAACAGGCGGGGTGACGCATTCCAAGGGCGTTCTCATCCTGAGCGGCTATATCGGTAAGAAATATGCGCAGGAGATTCCACTTTCGTTGGCAGCGAGCATCTGCTTTGAACAGCTCTACAGCGGTATTGAGGGCGACAGCGCATCCTCAACGGAGCTTTTTGCGATACTGTCAAGCTTGTCGGATCTGCCTATTTATCAAGGGATAGCCGTAACCGGCTCGGTTAATCAGCATGGTGCCATTCAGCCCATTGGCGGAGCGACTTTCAAGATCGAAGGCTTCTTTGAAATCTGCAAAATCAATGGACTAAACGGTAAGCAGGGTGTTATAATACCCTATCAGAATGTACGTAACCTGATGCTTTCCGATGAAGTGGTAGAAGCTGTTGAAAAGGGGCTCTTCAGAATATATCCCATCAGAACCGTGGACGAGGGCATAGAAATCCTTACAGGGGTGCAGGCCGGAGAGAGGCTTCCCGACGGAACCTATCCCGCAGGCTCAGTCAATGACCGTGTGTACCAGAAGCTGCGGCGTTTTGCAGAAACGACCGCAAGGTACCGTTCTATGGACTAGAAGGGAAAGACATCTTAAAGAAACCATCAAACAGCCCATGAAAGGTTAGCATTTCATAACATTGCAGCCTTTTTATGGGCTTTAGTTTTGGGAGGAAGAATAATGAGTATTTTCGAGGCGGGAATGTTGATTTGCTTTGGAGCGGCTTGGCCCACATCCATAATGAAATCTCTGAAGTCCAGATCCACCAAGGGGAAAAGCGTTTCTTTTCTCTTTATTGTTTTGATTGGCTATGTCTTCGGCATTCTTCACAAGCTTCTTTACAGTATGGATATCGTCATTGTGTTTTACGTGATCAACCTTATCATGGTTGGTACGGACGCCGTCCTGTATTTCAGAAACAAGCGATACGAACAGACCCATACCGATTAAGTATCAGCTATGATTGTCTACTCAAAAGACGGATGCAGGAATACTATTTTGAATTTTGGGAATTAATACTTTGACTAAAACGCTCAAATTTCATGCAGCAAAGGGTCGTTCATTGGATAATATTTTTGAACGAAGCCATTAAGTAATATCAGTATTCTATGAAAGTGTGCCCTTTAACGTAAAGGTTCTGAAATAAGCCCATAAATCATAAAATAATGCTTGCAAATACTAGATATCTATAGTACAATATTTTTTGCTGTGACATGGCATACGATGAAGCCGCAGATGGCAGGTGAAACAAACTGGGAACTGCGGTGGAGAATGTCCGATTCAAAGAAACCGGGCGACAAGTCACTTGTACAT
>JAOABT010000416.1 GCA_026418215.1 Clostridia bacterium
CTGCAGCTGCCGCATTGGATGCAGGCTTCTACTTGATAGCGCTTAGTCTCACCTATTTTACCAGCATCCACTAGGTCAGCAATTTGGTTGACGCGAAGGCCGCCGGGGCAGCCCTTCTGACAAAAGCCACATTTCGAGCACTGCTTGGATTCTTTGTAAGCAGGATAGGGTGCTCTGGCAATGAAATTGACATTCTTATCTATGACATCCTCTTCATTCACAGCCCGGCTCTGCATGGCGCCGCCGCCCGCAAACGACGGCCCGTAGCTTTGCAGCACCGTCTCCAGGGTTTTCTCAATGCTAGCACCCAGCTTCACCCGTGCGACCTTGATAACCTTAGTTTTGTAGTCTGCGACTGTCAAGAAGCGTGAATCCGCTTTTTTATCAAGGCATACCGCCTCATAAATGGTATAAAGCGTCTGAACATTAAGGACAAGGTACCCTTCCTTTGCAGGAATTTGTGATACAGAGAGCCTTTTGCCTAGTACCTGCCCAATGACAACGCGCTCTGCACCCACAGGATAGAAGTCCGGAAGTGTCACCACAGTCAGACCCTTTCCTTCAAGCGCAGCAACAGGCCTCTTAAGAGCCAGCACGGTAGATTTAAATGGTACGCAGCTTTTTAAAAGCGCAACCGCCTTCAAAAGCTCTTCTGCATGATGATGCATGAGCCACTGATCGTGGATGAGACCCGGGTCACACTCGGCACCATTAATGATGAGGTATTTATCCTGAGCCTTTGAATCTATGACAGTCTGAAGCTTCATAAAGGTCGGGAAGGCAGCACCGCCCTGACCAAAAACCTCATGGGTCCGAATACGTTCCAGAATGATAGCTGAAGTCAAATTCGAAGTATCAGCAGGCCTTATGGTTTTATCTCCCACTAAATCTACGAAAGGCACTTGCATAGGGTCGGCCACAAGAAATTTCTTGATCCGGTTCCGTCGGAGAGCATTCGCTAGAACAACAGGCTCCAGGCCTTGGCAGGCGTAGGAGAGAACGTTAAACGCCAGAACACCCAGCCCCAGATAGAGAACCGAGCCTGAAAGGAAAAGTGCCAAGAAGCCTGTTATGAGCGCTCCTACGGAGCCAATAGCCTTACTGGGTGTTGCAGTGACGGGATCTGTGATCACCACACAGCTCCAGAAAATGACTCCATAGGTTGCGAAGCTTTGGAGACTGAAGGCATTGAAAACAACCAAGGCCAGCACCATCCCGAAGGAGAAGCTGACAGAGGCATAGGGCCTAAAAACCGCAAATGGCAACGATAAAAGCAGTGCCGGCAGCAAGAGCCAAGAGAACGATAGCATCGGTTGAGCAACAGGCGTGAGAATACACACCACGACAAGACCGATCATGGCAGGATTGACCGGATTCTTACCCGTGCCGCCCCAGATATGCTTACCAAAGATGAGCGCGGCAGTAGTGCCCAGAAGCTGAGCCCAGAGCGGCGCACCAGGTGTTGCAATGGTCATGACGGCCGTTGTGATGGCGGCAGAAACTGAGCATACAGGGCGTTTGTACCGGATGAGGTTGGCACTGACATCAATAGCGAATCCAACACCCAAAACGGCTAAAAAGCTTAAGACCCCTGATCTGCCTTCCATCCACATGGGAATAAGGTATAAAAGCAGGACACCAAAAAGCGCCGCCATAACGTGCTCATTGGTCCATTTTGTTCTGATAAGGGGAAAGGTTTTCATTACCTGACACCTGCAAAGAAGGCATGCAGCTTGTGAATGCCCTTGCCGTAACGCATCAAGGGGCAAGCAACAACGGCCTCAATTCCGGCTTTAGCACACTGATCCATAATATCCTGATCAACCATCTTCTTGTTTTGGAACAGAATTTTCTTGACACCGTGGTCTGCCAGCTGTTTGACAGCCTTACGGGCATTTTCAAGGCTCAAAAGCACCAGAGCAGCCTTTGGAACATGCGGCAGCTCCTCGTAGCTCTTATAAACCTTGACATCATAGCTTCCGCCATCCTTGGTGTTCAGTGCAAAAACCTTTAAACCGCCATTTGACATGGCCTCGTAAATGGATTTGCTGAAGACCTGATTTTTTTGGGAATAACCCACAAACAAAACCTCATTGTCTGTAAAAAAATCCTTTGTAAAGCCTGACATAAGTAAATCCTCCTCAAACATAATCTTATTTGTTTCCTTTTTCCATTGTGCCAGTATATCTATTATACTTAAATTGTCGTTTGAGGTCTGCAACATTCTATAAATTTAATGAAGTATTGTGGCTGTGCCCCCGACTTTTGTATATCCTGGACCAAGGATTTCTGGTATTCGAAAAAATACTGTTGCATTTTGCAAGTGTTTTATGTTACAATACTTGCAGGAGGTTATTACTATGGAAAAATCACAAGCCTACAAGCTCTTAAGAGATACTGTCCAATCCCTTCAAAAAAAACTGGGTTTCTGGCAGGACAACCAGCTTTCATGCTGCGGCATCAGCCTTTCCCAGTGTTATGCCTTAGTGGAAATCGGTCAAGCAGATAAAATTGCATTAAACGAGCTTGCAGATCTTTTGAACCTTGATAACAGCACCATGAGCCGAACTGTCAACAATCTGGTCAACAACGAGCTGGTCAAGCGTGAAATCGATCCCCAGGACCGCCGTTATGTCACAATCTCCCTCACAGAAAGCGGCAGCAGGCTGTACCAAGGCATTGACGAAGGGCTAAACCTCTTTTTCAAAAACATCTATCAGTCCATCCCCCAAGAGAAGCAGGAGCAGGTATTGGAAAGCCTGGAAATCCTCTTGAAGGCCATAGGCCAGAACGAATGCTGTAATTAGAGAAAGGAAGTATGTTATGGAATCGGAAGTCAGAACAAAGGTCAAGAAATTTTACGGAAGCATCGCAAAAAAGGTTGGGGCTTCGAAATCAGGCTGCTGCGGTAGCTCTTGCGGCTGCGGAAGCATCAGCGAGGCCAGTCTCATCTATGATGGTGAAAATCTTCAGGGTTTGCCCGAAGAAGCGCTTCAGGCCTCACTTGGCTGCGCCAACCCCCTGATGTTTGCCAAGCTTAGGGAAGGTGAAACCGTCCTTGACCTGGGAAGCGGAGGCGGCATTAATGTGCTCATGGCTGCTAAGCATGTGGGATCAAGCGGAAAGGTTTACGGCTTGGACATGACCGATGAAATGCTCCAGCTTGCCAATCAGAACAAGCAAAAGATGGGTGTGACAAATGTTGAATTTCTGAAGGGCTATATTGAGGACATCCCGCTCCCCGACAATTCCATCGAGGTTATCATGTCCAATTGTGTCATCAACCTGTCCGATGATAAGGAGAAGGCTTTATCGGAGGCCTTCAGGGTTCTGAAAAGTGGAGGACGTCTCGCCATTGCGGATATCATCACCATGAAGGATATCCCTCAAAGGGTGCGCAGCACCGCTGAAATGTGGAGCAGCTGTCTGGGTGGAACCATTAAGGCTTCCGAGTACAAAGAAATCCTTGAAAAGGTGGGTTTCCAGGACATCGAGATTGAGCCTGTCCATATTTATACGCGCTCGGTCATTGAAGAAACCTTTTTAAAGAACAGGCTCTTTGCAGGAATGATCAAGAAGAGCTATCTGGATGCTTTGGATGGTGCTTTTGCAGGCGCTTACATTAAGGCCCACAAGTAAAGGTTCTTAAAGAAGCTGGGCTTCTTGATGCCCAATAATCCAGCTGAAGGTTTGGTAGCCGTTCCGGTTGTCACCAGGGATGACAAACCCAGCATAGTCGGCGTCGGCCGGAGGCGAAAGCTTGACGGTCCTCTCCCCCCAGGCTTCCCTTTAACCACAAGGGAGGGAAGCGGAGAAAGCGCCCTTGAATGGTAGCTGTTCCATTCTTCCAGTCGTATGATGAGCTCGAAGTGAGTTGTCTCTTCTATTACTTTGAGTTAGGCGTGGCAAGTCTCCGCTTCGGTGCAATGCCTTATTTAGGAGTCAGAGTCTTTCTCATTTCCACATACTCGTCATAGGTGGTCATCTTGTCATACATACCTTCGGGTGTAAATTCTATGATGCGGTTGGCCACCGTCTGGATGAACTGGTGGTCATGCGAGGAGAACAGCACCACGCCCTTGAAATCCATCAAGCCATTGTTGACAGCTGTTATGGATTCGAGGTCCAAGTGGTTGGTGGGCTG
>JAOABT010000419.1 GCA_026418215.1 Clostridia bacterium
TAAATATCCCACAATTTAATGAAATTGTGAAAACCAAGCAATTCACCTTCAATGGCTATACACTCACCAACACCAATGAGATGCTCACAGGCTATGAAGGGGCTGATGGTGTTAAAACAGGCTATACAGGCTTGGCAGGACGGTGTCTTGTAACTAGTGCAACAAAGAATAATATGCGATTGATTTCGGTTGTGCTGTTCTGTGACACAAGAAATCTCAGAAGCCAGAGCAGCCGGTCCATTCTAGACTTTGCCTTTGATGAGTACGGTCGAGTTAAGCTCCTTGATCAAGGCAAAATTCTAGGCAGTGTCCAGGTTGACCGTTCAAGAACGGCTCAGGAAGTGAAGGTAGCCGTTGCCGAGGATTTAAAAGCTGTTCTGAAGCACAATCAAAAGGATTCTCTGTATACAAGGGTTTCGCTGCCCGATAAAGTCATGGCTCCGGTTAAAAACGGTGAAGTCATGGGAACAGTTTCAATATTCCGCGGCGACGAAATCATTGCCGAGGCTCCGCTCATCGCTGTAAACAGTGCTGAAAAGAAGGAGCTGGGGGACTATATCAAGCAGGTCTTAACACAATGGCTCACGCTCTTAAGTCATTAGACTTTTGAATAATGTATATTCCTATCCTGCATCAATACTTAAAGTGAAAACAAGCTGGCTCCGGGATAAATAGGATAATCCCGGAGCTTTTATGTTTCTTATAGTGTACTTTATCCTTGGTGAGCCTATCTTGTTAAAAAAATTATTATTGCAATATTTGTAATTTAAACTTGCAAATTCAATAACGCTATAATACAATGATTCATAGAATGTAACAATAGAGAAAGAGTAGATTTTGTTAATATCGGAGGGTTTATCATGAAGCCATATCAAGGTTACAGCCAGCAACAGCTGCAAGAAAGGAAAAATCAACTTTTATCTCAATATGAGTCTTACAAGAGCCAGGGCTTGAAGCTCGACATGTCCAGAGGGAAACCCTGCACCGAACAGCTTGAGCTTTCCCATGGGCTATTTGAGGATATGCACGATTTTATTTCAATAGATGGGACGGACGTCAGAAATTACGGCGCGCTGGACGGCATCAAGGAAGCCAAGGCTTACTTTGCAGAGATTTTCAACCTTTCTCCCGAAGAGATTTTCATCGGTGGAAATTCCAGCTTGAATCTTATGTATGACTTGGTTGCCAAGGCTTTTATTCACGGTCTCAACGGCTTTGAAAAGCCCTGGGGAAAGCTTGAAAAGGTTAAGTTCCTTTGCCCATGCCCCGGCTATGACCGCCATTTTGCCATTACAGAGCTTTTTGGCGTGGAAATGATTGTTATCCCGATGGACGAGAATGGTCCCGATATGGACAAGGTAGAGGCCCTTGTCGCAGAGGATGATGCCATTAAGGGTATGTGGTGTGTTCCGAAATACAGCAACCCCTCGGGTATAACCTACTCGGACAGCGTTGTGCGCCGCTTGGCAGCAATGAAAACAAAGGCGCCTGATTTCACCATTATCTGGGATAACGCCTATGCCATTCACCACCTTTATGAGACTCCCGATACACTTTTGGATATGCTTGAGGAATGCAGAAAGGCCGGCAATCCCAACCGTGTCTACATGTTCAGCTCTACGTCAAAGGTAACATTTCCGGGAGCCGGCATTTCCTTCATGGCAACAAGCAAGGAAAACATGGCTCATATCAAAAAGCAGATTACTATTCAGACCATTGGTTTTGATAAAATCAACATGCTTCAGCATGTTAGATTCTTAAAGGACGCTGCTCATACCGAGGAGCACATGAAAAAGCATGCCGACATTATTAGGCCAAAGTTTGAAGCTGTAGACGAAATCCTTTCCAAGAATCTCGGCGGCAAGGACATCGCAGCCTGGAACAAGCCCAATGGCGGTTACTTTATCAGCCTTGACGTTTTAGAGGGCTGTGCCAAGAGGTCCGTTACATTGGCCAAAGAGGCCGGCGTCACCCTGACATCGGCTGGTGCAACCTATCCCTACGGCAAGGACCCTAACGACTCCAATATCCGTATTGCACCTACTTATCCGCCGGTTGAGGAGCTTCGTAAGGCCATAGAGATTCTAAGCATCTGCGTGGAAATTGCTGCTCTGGAAAAAATACTGGCAGCCTGATAAAAGACCTGGCATATTCCTTTCATAATGAGATTCTAATGGGTGAATAGTTGAAAGCTTTCACCCATTTTATTGTCAGATAGCCCATTTTTACGCACATATTAGGCAAATGGAATGTATGCGATTCAGTGCATGAAAATTCATTTTATGACTGGATTTTTAAAGGGGATAGCGATATAATATTTCCTGCACCCCAAATCAGCACAATAAGATAGGCTATTGGGTTAACGATAGAACGTTATGTCGACATGACATTACATAGAGTGGCCGGAGGTACAACCAAATTGTCTAGGAACATCTACGAAAGTCCATTTAACGCACGTTATGCCAGCCCTGAGATGCTGGAGCTTTTTTCTCCTGATACAAAATTCAAGACCTGGCGTAGGCTTTGGATTGCATTAGCCGAGGCTGAAAGAGAATTGGGTCTGGACATCACCCAGGAACAGATTGATGAGCTCATCCAGTATAAGGATGACATCAATTACGAATTGGCTGAAAAGATCGAAAAGGAAACCCGACATGATGTCATGTCCCATGTACATGCCTACGGGACCCAGTGCGAAAAGGCAAAGGGCATCATTCATCTGGGCGCAACCTCCTGCTATGTAGGGGATAATACGGACGTCATCGTTTACCATAACGCCCTTAAGCTTGTTAAAGATAAGCTGCTGTCTGTTATTTCAAAGCTTTCAAGATTTGCTGACCGCTATAAGGACATGCCAACGCTTGGCTTCACCCACTACCAGCCTGCGCAGCTTGTTACTGTTGGAAAAAGAGCATGCCTCTGGATTCAGGATCTCATTCTTGATGTTGAGGAATTGGATTTTGTCATAGAACATATTCGTTTGTTGGGCAGCAAGGGTACAACCGGAACGCAAGCAAGCTTCCTGGCTTTGTTTGACGGTGATCACGAGAAGGTCAAGCGTCTTGAAACCTTGATTGCCGAGAAGATTGGCATCAATGCCGTCATGCCTGTTTCCGGCCAGACCTATTCGAGAAAGCAGGATTCACGTATTCTAAACGCTCTCAGCGCAGTTGCGCAAAGTGCTTACAAATTTAGTAATGATATGCGTCTTCTTGCCAATTTGAAGGAATTGGAGGAGCCTTTTGAAAAGAAGCAGATTGGTTCATCTGCAATGGCCTACAAGCGTAACCCCATGAGAAGCGAACGCATTTCCTCTCTTGCGCGTTATGTCATTGTGGATGCCTTGAATCCCGCCATTACCGCTTCTACCCAATGGTTCGAAAGAACCCTGGACGATTCCGCCAACAAGCGCATCAGTATACCTGAGGCTTTCTTAGCGGTCGATGCTATTCTTAATATCTACAACAACATTGCTGATGGTATCGTAGTTTACCCGAAAATCATCCGCAAGCGTGTCATGGAAGAGCTTCCGTTCATGGCTACCGAAAATATCCTGATGGAAGCCGTGAAACGCGGCGGTGACCGCCAGGAGCTGCACGAGCAGATTCGTGTGCATTCCATGGAAGCCGCACGAATGGTTAAGGAAGAGGGAAAGCCTAACGACCTCATTGAGCGCATTGCCAATGATCCTCTGTTTGGTATGGGCCTTGAAGAAATCAATGCCGTTCTTTCTCCCGAGAACTATGTCGGTAGAAGTAAGGAACAAGTCATTGAGTTCATTGAGGAACCTGTCTCTTATACACATCT
>JAOABT010000170.1 GCA_026418215.1 Clostridia bacterium
CTCTGCAACCCATTTCCGAGAGGAGTTAGCTAAATATCCTGATGCAAGGCAAATCAATATTTACATTAACAGCTATGGTGGCAGCGTTTTTGAAGGTACAGCTATTTATAGCCAGCTCAGAAGACACCCGGCACAAAAGATAGTGTATATCGATGGGTTTGCTTGCTCAGTAGCATCTGTCATTGCTATGGCCGGTGACAAGGTCATTATGCCAAAAAACACAATGATGATGATTCACAATGCATGGAATATTGCCGTTGGCAACTCTAAGCAGCTTCGAAAAGCGGCTGATGACCTTGACACTATTATGGAAGGAAATCGCCAGGCATATCTGCAAAAGGCTAAAGGGAAAATTACAGAAGAAAAGCTCATTGAATTACTTGAAGCTGAGACATGGTTAACAGCAGAACAATGCATTAACTACGGTTTTGCTGATGAGTATGCAGAAAAAGATGCGGACCTCTCTGGGGCAAAAGAAATGCTTCAAAAGGTCAATAAAACCTTAGAACAGCATCTTAGCTACAACAAAGCGGTAGCGGCCCAAGTAAGAGACTTTTCATTAGAAAATCGTGATCCTGTTCCCAATCCACAGCCTCATGAGAGTGGGAATCAACCCTCAGATTCACAAGTAAACAAACCAGTAAAATTAATGGCGGCATTGTTCCGCTAATTTTTTGTTCAAAAGGAGAGAAAAAAACATGAAGAATCTTGATCTTGTACAGCAAAAGAAACTTGAGATTATGCAGAGAATCAACCAGGCCGTAAAGGAAGGCAATGAGGAAAACTTTGCACAGGCATTTACCGAATTCACCAATATGCTGCAGGAAGCAGTCTTGGCAGAAGCCAAGGGACTGATTCAATCCAATGACAACGCCATCCTTTCTGGTCGTGGAGTAAGAGCCCTTACCAGCGAAGAAACCGAATACTATCAAAAAGTTCTTGATGCAATGAAGACCAATAATCCCAAACAGGCGTTAACCGATGTTGACAATGTTCTTCCCAAGACGGTAATTGACGCCATTTTTGAAGACTTGACGGCTGAGCATCCGTTGCTTAATGCAATCAACTTCCAAAACACCGGTGCACTTGTTGAAATTCTCGTTAGCACATCGTCTGGTGTTGCGGGCTGGGGTGATCTTACCGCCACTATCAATAAAGAAATTGCCGGCGCTTTTGCCGTTGTTGACCTCACTCAAAAGAAGTTGTCAGCTTTTATTCCTATATCCAAGGCTATGCTTGACCTCGGCCCTGAATGGCTGGATCGTTATGTAAGGTCTATCCTTACAGAAGCACTCGCGACAGAGCTGGAAGCTGCCGTTGTTGACGGAGATGGAAACGGCAAACCACTTGGCATGACCAGAGCCCTCACAGGTGCAGTAGATGGTGTTTACCCCAGAAAGAACGCTATTGCTGTTACTTCACTTGACCCGGAGACAATTGGTGGTCTTTTAAACACCATCTCGCAAGGACCCAACAGTAAACGCCGCGCTGTTCCAAAACTCCTTATGGTTGTGAGTCCTACTGATTACTACACAAAGGTTTTCCCGGCCACTACCGCACGTACTGCTGACGGCGGCTTCAATGCAAATATATTCCCTTACCCTGTTGATGTAATTCCGTCTCCTGCGGTGCCTAATGGACATGCAGTGTTTGGTCTTGCAAGCCGTTATTTCTTTGGCCTTGGCACCTCAAAAGGCGGAAAGCTGGAATACGATGACAGCTACAAGTTCCTTGAAGATCAGAGGGTTTACTTGATTAAGCTGTACGGCAACGGCAGGCCACTTGATGCCAACGCATTTGTCTATGCTGATATATCTGGCCTTAAGCCTTATGTCCAGCATGTGTATGTCACAAATGCTGATGAGTTCCCTAATGGAACACCTGCAGCATAAGGAGGCATCTTATGAGGGTTAAAGTTGTTAAGTCCTTCCGGGACAAGCATACCAATGCCCTCCACAAAGCCGGTACTAAAATTGAAGTATCACGGGAGCGGTATGATGAAATAAACTCTGCCGCTCTTGGCCCTTTTGTGGAGGAAATCAAACAGGTTGATATACCGCCTGTTCTAAAGCCCAATAAAAAAACTACCAAGAAGTAGGTGACTTGTATGGTGCTGCCTGAAGGGCTGCTTGAGGCAGTCCGCAACTACCTCGACATTACATGGGATGATCCCGAAACTGATAATAAGCTTGCAGGGATAATCGCACGTGGGATTCAGTATATCAATAAAGCTGCAGGTGTAGAGTGCAACTTTTCTGATGAAAACAAACCGCGCGAATTGCTTTTGGATTACTGCCGTTACGCTCGATCAAATGCCCTCGGTGATTTTCAAACCAATTATCAGCATGAGTTGCTCAGCCTGCAGATGTATTCTGAAATAGAGGCATACCAAGCTGCAAATCCAGAGGTGACATCGTGAAGAACCAGACGTTTAATGATGGCGTAGTCAACATCTATTCAATTGGTAACATAGCGGAACCTGGGAACAAACCCAAAGATGGACTAACTTTAAAAGTTGGGCAACTACGTTATAAAAAGCGAACTGTAGGAATGGGAAGATTCTGGATTGCAATGCAGGCTCTAGCCAAGATTGATATGGTTATAAGAGTCCCTCTGCTACCGAATATATCCTCCCAAGATGTAGCTATTCCAATTGATGGTGAGCAATATAAAATTGTTCAGGTACAACAGCCCGAAGATGTAAGCCCACCAGTTTTGGATCTATCCCTGCAGAGATTGGAGACAAAACATGGTATTAAGTGATCTTAGAGATTTACTTCTTACTGTAAGCCCTCATGTGTTCCACTACTCAGCAACAGACCAAACTGGGAATTACATCATCTGGGCTGAAGAGGGTGAAGGCGGTTCCGCTTATGCAGACAATAAGAAGATTCAGCAAGTTTTGCATGGGACTATTGATTATTTCACAAAAACCGAGTTTGATCCTGTCTTTCAACAAATCCAGATGAAGCTTAACTCAGTTGATGAACTAGCATGGTCCTTAAATTCTATACAATACGAGGAAGAAACCGGATACATTCACTACGAATGGGTGTGGGAGGTGGAAAACGACATTGGCTAGGATGACAGTTAATGTAAATAAGAAGATTACAGAAAAGCTATCTAGTCTTGGTAGTAATACTGATAAAATCTGCAAAAAGGTTGTAATGGCGGGGGCATCTCCCATAGCCGATGAAATTCGCAGAAATCTTGAAGCGAATCTAAAAGACCCTACTTATGCCGGATTGGGCGGTGTAGCAGATTATGGACGAGTTAAGCAGGCCAGTTATACAGGTGATTTGCTTAAATCATTCGGAATTGCACCTCCAGATGTTGATAAAAACGGCTGCATTAATACAATGGTCGGGTTTTCTGGGTATGATCGGAAAGGTGTTCCCAATGCCCTAAAAGCACGAGCTATGGAAAGTGGTACGTCGCGGCTGAAGAAACGACCTTTTGTCCGTCCGGCAGTTAATAAGACACGAGCAAAATCGAAGAAGGCCATGGAAGACAAGTTCCAAGAAGAAATAAAAATACACGCATTATGATGAATGGAGGTTTTAGAAATGGCAGCAATAGGGTTACAGTATTCAGTCTATAGCCCTCTCACAGAGAATGATGAGGACGGTACTCATACCTATGGCATAGGCAAACGGGGCAGAAAAATGATAAAAGCCGATGTCAAAATCAAAGTCGATGAAGGGAAGCTTTTTTGCGAGGATGGTGTTGGAGAGGCTGCAAAGGAATTTACCGATGGAACAATCACCATTAATCAGGATGAATTGACGGTGACAATGCGAAAGGATTTGCTTGGCAACACCACCAAAAGCATAACAGTTGGTTCGGATACCATTGAGGAGCTTTCAAGCAAGGATACTGATATTCAGCCATTTGTTGGGTTTGGATTTATTCAGACAAAAAAGATCGATAATGTTAGGCAATACAGAGCTGTATTCTTTCCTAAGGTACAGTTTGGTGAACCTGACGAGTCGGCTGAGACAAAGGGTGAAAAGATATCCTGGCAGACACCGACAATTGTTGGAACCATTATGAGGCGTAATGATGGTGTGTGGAAGGAAGAGACCACAACTCCTTCACTTTCCACAGCAATTGCCTATATCAAATCAAAGGCCAATATTACATAAGGAGGTGCAGGGCGGGGGTATCCCCGCCTTAGTATTTATGTCGGATATAAAACAAATGGGTGTCCCTTTCAAAATAGATCAACATGAGAGAAATCTTATCTTCAATATTTGCGTAATGGATAAAAGCCTTGAGAAGTTTGGGAAAATGGATGATGTTTTAAACGCCGCCATGGATTTTCAATCGACAGTATGGTTTGCCGTCCAGATGCTAAATGAAGATGCTGAAATATGGAACGAAGATCACAAGGATAATCAGAAGCCTCTTGTTGATGAATTAAAGGTTAAAAGAAGTGTTGACGGCATGGGCGGCATTGTTGAACTCCAGACCAAGGTGTCTGAGGCTATACTTAAGGGCTTGCCGAAAGAACAGGTCGAACAGGTGGAGGAGTTAGGAAAAAACTTGATTGCTGCGCAGAGTGGGATGAAGACACTGAAACTGAACCGACAGCAAAGACGGGCCAGGAGATAAACTTTGCGCAGCTTATTTTTATAGGAAAGACTATTTTAGGTTACACAGAAAAAGAAGTGTGGAGGATGACCTTAAGAAAGCTCATGCTCCTTTTTAAGGAGTACAGGATTTTTACAGGTATTGAGCCTCGATACGTACATGAAGAAGATGCTGTTCCAGGAGAGGATGTGTTGTAATTGGCTGGAAGTGCAGATATTGGCGTAAAAATAGGGCTAGATGGTGAGCGAGAATTCCGACAAGCAATAGAACAGATTAATAATGGTCTTAAGGTTAATGCCGCTGCTATGGCTCTTGTGACAGCAAAATATGCGGATAATTCAGATTCTATTGAGGGCCTTACAGCAAAAGGTAAAGCGTTAGATGCTCAGATTGAAGCACAAAACCAAAAAATTGCAAAGCTTCAGGAGGCCCTTGCTAACGCTACAACCAATTTTAAAGAGACGGACAACCGAACTCTCAAATGGCAGCAGAGCTTAAAGCTTGCCGAAGCTGAGTTGATTGGTCTGCAGAGAGAGCTCCAAAAGAATACTGAATCTATCAAAAATGCTGAAATCAACATCGGTCAGTATGAAGCTGCCATTGAAAAAATAAATAGTGGGCTCAAACTAACAGCATCTGAATTAGCATTAGTGACTGCAAAATTCTCTGATAACTCTCAGTCAGTAAAAGCATTATCTGAAAAAGGAAAAGCTTTAGAATCTCAGATTACTGGCCAGAGCCAGAAAATAGAGCAAATGCGACAAGCTCTAGAAAAGACGTCTGCAAGCTTTGGCGAAACAGATAGCAGAACCAACGAGTGGAAACGGAGTCTGAACATTGCAGAGGCTGAACTCATAGAGATGAAAAAGGAGCTTGAAAATAACTCTCAAGCTCTTAAAAAAGCCCAGAGCGATATGGAAAAGTATGGGCTAAGAGAGGACGAGGTTGCCAAGCAAACGAAAGGTATTGGAACAACAATCAATGATCTTGCTGGAAAGCTAGGCATTAATCTTCCTTCCGGGGCTGAGATGGCCATAAGTGCGCTTGATAATACTAAGGCATCTACTGCTGCGTTAGTTGGTGTAATGGCCATGCTGATAACGGGCATGGCT
>JAOABT010000445.1 GCA_026418215.1 Clostridia bacterium
GTCATGGTTCTCCCAGTAACGTAAGGCATGGCCTCCAGGAGCCCTTTGTAATACTTCTCCACTGTGTAAGTTCTTGAGTTGAATACATATACGGTAGGCAATGTTGTCACTCCCCCACAGGTTGCAGCAAAGGTCCTTCTAAAGACAGTGTATTCTAAAGCTCATCCATTCGCTCCAAGTAAAAAGGTCAGAATAATTCATGGCCTTATGGGCAATGAGTTTTGGTGACAATATTTAACTGTGACCGTCTTTCAGTGTATAATGGTCTGGGTATAAGAAAGGGGTTTTAAAATGAGTAATAAAAGGAAAGCCTTCGTCCTTGGCATGGCAAGAAGCGGATACGAAGCCGCCAAGCTGCTGGCAGGCAAGGATTATGATGTTATCCTCAACGATTCCAAAACAGAGCAAAACACCGAACAAATAAAAGAGCTTGAGGCCCTTGGCATTCAGATCGTTTTGGGAAGCCACCCCGATGAGCTTTTTGACAATACCTTCGAGATGCTGGTGAAAAATCCTGGTATCCCCAATAATCATAAATATGTTCTCAAGGCGCGTGAATTCAGCATTCCGGTTATCAACGAGCTGGAGCTTGGCACCCGCTATTTTCCGAAGGGTGTCACCATTATCGGTATTACGGGAACCAACGGCAAAACGACAACGACCACCATCATATACAAGTTCCTTAAGGAAGCCAACAAGAATGCCTATTTGATGGGCAATATCGGGTTTCCCGTGTGTTCCTTTGTTTCTCATATCAAGGCCGGAGATATAGCTGTGATGGAGGTTTCGGACCATCAGCTCTGCAATGTTGCGGACTTTAAAACCGATATATCGGTCATGACCAATTTGTCCGAAGCCCATATCGATTTTCATGGCTCCTACGAAAACTATAAAAACACAAAAAAGAGACTGTTTAACCACCATACAAAGGCAGACACAGCCATTTTGAACCTTGATGACCCCGAGGTCATGGCGCTTACAAGCGATATTTCGTCTACCAAGAAGTTCTTCGCCTCGCGCTCAACCAATGAAAACGGCTGTTCCATCATTGACGGCTATATTTGCTACAATAATGAAAGGATTATTGCCCTGACCGATATCAAGATCAAGGGAAGACAGAATTATGAAAACGCCATGGCTGCCATAGCCGCGGTTAAAGAATTGGATGTGGACAACAGCGCCATTGTGTCGGTGTTAAAGAGCTTCGGCGGCGTGGAGCACAGGCTGGAATACGTTGAAACCCGCAATGGCATTGAGTTTTACAACGATTCCAAATCTACCAATATCACATCGACCCAGGTGGCGCTGGCCTCGTTTAATCAGCCCACTGTACTGATGCTGGGTGGTTTGGATCGGGGTCACAGCTTCTCGGAGCTCAAGAGCTATCTGACGCATGTCAAAACCATTGTGGCCTATGGCCAGACAAAGGCTAGAATTAATGATTTTGCTTTGGAGTGCGGTATTCCCTGCAGGGTTGTCGACACCCTGGAGGAAGCCACCAAAGCGGCTTATGACTCGGCAAGCCCGGGATATGTGGTTGTTTTGAGCCCAGCATGCGCCTCCTGGGATCAGTTTGAGAACTTCGAAATTCGCGGTGACGTCTTCAAGAAATGCGTAAGCACCCTGTAATCATGCGCTTAAAGGGCCGAGATTCCTAGTAACGGAATCCGGCCCTTTTTCATGGTTTATATTCTGTTTTCGGTTAAGTTAATAACACTGGGGCTCTTGAATGAATGATAGGCACTTTTTCGGTTTTTGTTTTTTTATATCATCTTCGACAACCGTCGGCACTCGCGATGCTCGAGATTACGAAAACTAGCGATTAGAATCTCTGTTATTTCAGGTGATTTCTGATTTCGGCAGACCTTCTTGACCCCATTCCGATTGCTTGCAGATTTTAGGGAGCATTTCTAGCAATAAAGCTTGGCATACCTATGTAGCTTCTTTACGTTACCCTTCAATAACCTTTTACCCACGGATGAGCTTCTGGTATTTATCAATAAGCTCTGGGTCTTGCACCTGAACCCCGGACCTATAAAAGGTAATGTTGCCTTTCTCCTCGGACGTGCTCAAAAGGTGGGCTTTCTTTAAAAGCTCATAAAGGTAATTGACGGTGCCTTTGTTTCCATCGATGATATCAATACCTTCAGGCAGCAGGTGAGCCAAGGTCTTTCTAAAGAGCGGGAAATGCGTGCAGCCTAAAACCACGGTGCCATACCTGTCTATATCAGCCGGCATGATTTCGTTGATATAGGCTTCGACAGCAGGTCCCTCAAAAATAAACTTCTCTGCAAATTCAACCAGCTTGGGGGCCGGCTGCATATCCACAATGTGATCAGCGTCAAACCGTGATACCAGGCTATGGAACTTTTCTTCCTTCAGGGTCAGGGGTGTTGCAAGAACGAGAACCCTCTTGCCAATATCCGCGCTTCTGGCTACAGCCGGCTTCACAGCCGGTTCCATACCTACAATGGGGAAATCATACATTCCGCGTAAATCTCTTACTGCAGCGCTTGTGATGGTGTTGCACGCTACAACCAGCGCTTTGATATTTTGTTTTACCAGGAAGTCAACAGCGCTGAAGGTGAGCGCCCTGACCTCTTCTTTCGTCTTTGTGCCGTAAGGGGCGTTATCGGAATCTCCCAAATATATATAATTTTCGTTTGGCATGAGGGCTAAGGCCTCACGAAGCACCGAAAGCCCGCCTATGCCCGAATCGAAAAAAGCGATACTCATAAATACCTCTCAAGACAAGTTCAAAATGTGGACTGACATTTTATATATTACCATAAATAGTATGACCAGCTAAACCCGTTTTAGCAACTTTTACCCTTAATAGGACCTTCCGCAACCTCAATGAACCCCCAGAGATTGCGCTGCATTGTTGCTCTGCCAAACATTCTAAAATCCTTTATATCCCACTGTTTTCACCCATGTTATTTTCCAGAGCAAGAACGGGTTTGCGGAAATTTGTTTGATATTTGATTTCTGATATAATACTCTATAAGGAAATAATAAGGTTAGGACGAAAAAAGCTGTAAGCATTATGTTTGAAATCATTTCCTCGCTCCTTAAATATGCCTTTACGGTTATTATCTACATTTTTATATTGAGCATCATCCGGCTCATCTTGATAGACATCCGCTCCATGAGCGAGAAAAGCTCTCCCAAGGGAGCTGCGCGATGCTTCTTAAAGCTGGTCAGCGTTCAGGGTGTATTGGATTTCAAGATTGAAGAAGTCTATCTTCTCACAACCGACATCTCCATTGGCAGATCTCCGAACAACGGCATCTCTCTTGACGATACCTTCCTTTCGGGGATTCACGCCTGTTTTATTGATAAGCGAGGTTCTTTCTGGCTTCGTGACAACGAGAGCACCAACGGCACCTTTGTGAATGGCAAAAAGCTTGGGAAAAAGCCTGTTAAGCTTAAAAACGGTGACAAGATTCACCTTGGAAGAATCGATTTCCTCTTTGTCAGCGAAAAAAGGATGGGTGACCGATGAAGGCTCTCAAAAGCATCAAAAACCCCATCCATCCTCTAATCCTGCTGATCCTTTTTGATGTACTGGGCTTCCTGCTGCTCTATTTCAGGAAAACCCCTTACGACATCAATGTCCTGATTATTGGCGGAGGGCTTGCAGTATCAACCCTTCTCATTTACATCCTTACAAGCAAGCTCCGGCTCGGTGACAGGTTTATCTTTCTTATTGTGGCCATGCTGTTTTCCATCGGCGAGCTTGTGTTGTACCGCCTCGACAGCGCTCAGGGCCTTAAGCAGGCCGAGTGGTTTGGCATAAGCCTTGTCTTTTATTTCGCAGCTTATTTTATTTTTGGTTTTGTGCATTTCTGGAACAAGCTGTTATTGTTCTTACCCGCCCTCTCGGTCCTTTTATTTGTTCTGACCTATGTCTTCGGCACCGAAGTCAACGGATCTAAAAACTGGATTTTTATCAAGGGCTTCAGCATCCAGACCTCCGAGATCAGCAAGCTTATCTTTGTGTTCTTTGTGGCCTGTTATTACAGCAACAGGGAAAAGATTACGGCCAGAATACCTAAGGTTTGGGCAACGCTTGGCTTTCTTGGCATTGCCTACATGATGATGGGGCTTATGGTTCTCCAAAAGGAATGGGGTACGCCCCTTCTGCTGTTTCTTGTCTTTACGCTCATGGTCTATATTTTCGAGAACGATCTCAAGATTTTTCTTTTGAACGCCGCTGCAGCCGTTGCAGCAGGCGCTTTCGGCACACTTTTTGTTTACCACATCCAAGTCCGTGTGGAAGCGTGGCTAAACCCTTGGAGGGATATAGCGGGAAAGGGCTATCAAATCGCTCAGTCCCTGTTTGCCATCGGTTCGGGTGATTTTTTTGGCTCGGGTATCGGGCTTGGACGGCCGGATTTGATCCCTGACGTAAAAACCGACTTCATCTTCTCGGCCATATGCGAGGAAATGGGCATGTTTGGCGGGGCTGCGGTTATTCTGCTATTCCTGCTCCTGGCCTACCGCGGCTTTAAAATTGCGCTAAAATGTTCAGACCTTTTTAACAAGACAGTTGCGCTCGGTATCACACTCATGTTTGCGTTTCAGTCCTTTATCATTATCGCCGGAGTCATCAAGCTGTTCCTTTTGACGGGCATTACACTGCCCTTTATCAGCTATGGCGGCAGCTCCATGCTCATTAACCTTGTGGCGCTGGGTGTGCTCCAAAGAATCGCAGCATCAGGAAACGATCCCGGGCCCCATCCTGGCGAATCGGGAAAGGACGTTAAGCCATGACGGTAGATAAAAAGATCATTCGGACCATCAAAGTCATTTGTCTCTTGTTCTTTCTCCTCATTTTGTACCTGACCTATTTTGAGTTCTTCGAAAAGGACAGAATCCTAACCAGCTCATATAATCAAAGGCTCAATGCGGAGGAGGCCAATGTTCTAAGAGGAAATATTCTGGATCGAAACGGTGAAGTGCTGGCTAAGAGCCAGATCAAGGGCGGCACCCAGGAGAGGATCTACCCTTACGGCAGTTTATACAGTCATATCATCGGCTATGATTCCAAGGTTTACGGTAAATCCTTGCTCGAGGCCAAATTTAACAAATACCTGTCAAACAGCTATGACGCCCATGCCATCATGGATATAACGGCCAAAATAGGAGGTCAGGAGCCCGCCGGCGCCAACATGACCCTGACCCTCGATCACGATCTTCAAACCAGGGCCGAGAAATTGATGCGAAACCTTAAGGGTGCCGTGGTTGTGATGGACCCGCGAACCGGCGAAATCCTGGCCATGGTCTCAAAGCCTGACTTTAACCCTAACAACAGTAAGCTCGACGCTAAATGGAATACGCTTATTGAATCCTCTGACGCCCCCTTCATGCCCAGAGCCACCCAGGGCCTGTATCCGCCCGGCTCCACCTTTAAAGTGGTCATTTCAGCTGCCGCACTGGACAACAATCTTTCCGACATGACTTTAACCGACAAGGGCTCTGTGACCATTGACGGAAAAGAATTCAGAAATGCCGGCGGAAAGGCTTACGGGGATCTCGACCTCAAAAAGGCTCTGGCGGTTTCAAGTAATACGTATTTTTCAACCCTCGGTAAAAATCTTGGCTTTGATCGCCTTAAAAGCGCGGCTCTGGCCTTTGGACTAGAAAAAGGCATCCCCTTTGATCTGCCGCTCAGCCAAAGCAGCTTTCCCTATAAGGACATGAGCCAGACGGATATGGCCAGCGTGGGCATCGGACAGGGAAAAATTCTTGTCACTCCGCTTCAAATGGCTATGATCACCTCGGGTATAGCGAACGACGGAGTTATCATGAAGCCGTTACTGGTTAAGAAGGTGCAAACCGTCAGCGGCATCACGCTTTTGGAAGAGCGCCCTTCCCAGCTCTACAAGGCCATTTCACCTGAAACAGCCGCAGCCGTCAGGGACATGATGATTGGCGTTGTTCAAGGCGGCACAGGTAAAAATGCCGCCCTTAAAGGCGTACAGGTTGCAGGAAAAACGGGAACGGCTCAAAACGAATCCACAAAGGACGGCAAAGGAAAGGAGCACGCCTGGTTTATAGGCTTTGCTCCTGCTGATAACCCGGTAGTGGCAGTCGCTGTTGTCGCAGAATATAGCGGCAAAAGCGGCGGCGAGCTTTGCGCACCCATTGCCAGAAAGCTCATGTCCGCTTGGCTTGAGGCACAGGGGAAGTAGAAAAGCGTAGTTGATACCCTTCCCATTAGAGCACTTTTGTTAGTAAAAGCATTCTCCTGCTCCAAGCTTAAGGGGCAACGATTAACAAAGCAACGTATGAGTCCATTTATATAGTAACTAACTCTATTTCTTCCGAGCCTCAAGCTCGTCGGTAAGCTTAATAATCTCATCTATGATGCTGCCGATATGCTCAATTGTGTCCAAGAGCGGCTTATCGGTAGTGATGTCCACCTTGGCCATCTTCGCAAGCTCAACAGGGTTCTTGGTACCACCGGCCTTCAGTACTTCCTTCCAATCCTCAATGGCAGGCTGACCTTCCTTCAGAATCCTTTTGCTCACTTCGGTGGCAATGGTAAGACCTGCACTGTAGGTGTATGGATAAAGGCCCATATAATAG
>JAOABT010000464.1 GCA_026418215.1 Clostridia bacterium
CAATATACTTGCCTGTTGGCCGCTTCTGCTTGATGGTGACCTTCGCGATCAGCTTGCTGCCTGCATAAACCGGCTGCTTGTACTTGATATTGGCTACGCCGACTAGTGCGACATCCGCATCAATCACGGCAATGGCGATGGATTCCGCCATAGAGTATATATAATGGCCCCGGACAATTTTTGACTGAGAGAAGACCATTTGCTCAGTGGTATCTAAAATTGAGATGGCGCTTTCGCCAAGGTTCAGCTCCACTATTTCGCCAACAATCTCGTCAGAATTCAAGGATCTGACTTTATTGTGGTTTCTCGAAGCCATGTCGCGGACGCGTTGCCGCAATTCCCGTACACCCAGCTCAAGTCGATCAAGTCTAACGGTTGGTACACTGACGCCCAATTGCTCTGCCAGCTCTTCATCGGTAAGAAACGGGTCTTCATTCAGTTTCTCAACCAGCTTACCTTGTCTTTCTCGCTTTGCTCTCGGATCTCTGCTCAATGTAATCTCTCCGTTTAATTATTACCTGATAATAAGTGCTGTTGATAGTATATTACATTTTCATAGTCTATGCAATACTGAGATTGATTATTGATTCACATTCTTTCTGGAAGAACTTATCTCATGTTTGGTGGGTTTAGACAAAAATACACTAGAATAAGGGGCACCATAAAAGAAGAGTAGACACAATCTCAGGTGTCTACTCTTTATCCTGCGAGCACAGCTTGTTTCCGAAGCTGCTTCTGTTTGAAGGTTGATGCCAGATGATAATAATAGATTTGTAAGCTATCAATTGTGGTGCCGAAGATGATAGTGGTCAAATGGTCGAGTATAAAAAATCTGCTGATTGACTTATGGTCTACTAATGACCGACAGCACTGCCCGTCGTGCTTTAATAATCTGTAATGCTCTTGACCTCAGTATTTGTAAAAATGGAGTTCATCAGCCCCTGGACGAAAGTGATTATCTGCTCCCTAAAAATAAGGGCAATGCCTACAACAATCGCAAGGATGATAACGACCTCAACCGTGTTGATCCCTTTGTTACTTTTAAGAAAGGCTTTGACCTTATTCTTCATAGCCCGCCTCCATCTACTATCAATTAACATTTTTATACATTAATTTTATATTCTTCTTACAGCGGTGTCAACTATTTAATATGTTATTATTTTACTTTTTACAATCATCCTCTCACACGTTCATAACATCTAATTGGATAACCGGATGCCTGGTTAAGCTATCGTTACCCTAGCCTTCGCGAATGACTATCTTTTGAGTGATACAGAATTTGTAGGATACATGCCAGATGATTGCCTAACAATAACCATGGCGGTAAAAGCTGTTGAGAACATTCTATTCCGAATATCGCTTTAATTGCCGATCCAATGAATAGAAGAAGCATGGGGGTATATTGCAAATGGTAAATAGAAAGGAACAGACGCATCCTAAGGCTGATGAGTTTTTATGTCAAGCAGGCAAGTGGCGAGAAGAAATGGAAGCGTTGAGAACCACCCTTCTCGACTCTGGGCTAACCGAGGAATTTAAGTGGGGTAAACCCTGCTACATGTATGAGAGCAGCAATATCGCGATCATACAGCCCTTTAAAGAATACTGTGCGCTTCTTTTTGTCAAGGGTGCTTTGCTAAAGGATACCCAGGGGATTCTCATCCAACAGACAGAGAACGTCCAGGCAGGGCGTCAGATTAGCTTTACCAGTCTACAAGATATCGTAAGACTCAAGGAATTATTGAAAGACTATATCCGAGAGGCAGTTGAGGTTGAGAAAGCGGGCTTGGAAGTGTCTATCAAAGAGACCTCGGCCTATACAGTTCCCGAAGAGTTTCAAAGCAAGCTCAATGAAAACCCTGCCCTGAAAGCGGCTTTTGAAAAACTGACACCCGGTCGGCAAAAAGCCTACCTCCTTCATTTTTCTCAGCCCAAGCAGTCCAAGACTCGAGAGGCAAGGGTGGAAAAATGCATCAAAGCTATTCTCAGCGGTAAGGGACTGAATGAATAGAACGCTCGGCCGCGCTTCAGGACTCCTTTGCCAATTCCCTGATGGCTCTTCTGGATTGTTCCAGAGAAAACCCTCTGTGCATAAGAAAGCTAATAGCCTTTTTCTCATTTTTAGGGTCTTTGAGGTCATACTTTCCAAACTTCTTTTTGACAGCCCGCAAAGCAACCTCTTCGTCATCTGTTTCAAATTCTTCAAGGGCTTCAGCAATGATATCAGAGGGGATGCCCTTGTGCTCAAGCTCAAAGCGCAGGGCCTTTTTAGACAGTGCCTTTGTTCTTAAGCGCTCGGAAAGGTATTTTAAGGCGTAACGCCTGTCATTTAAATAACCAATGGTTTTGAGCTCTTCAGTGGCAGCCTGTGCAACGTCCACATCAAACCCCGCC
>JAOABT010000479.1 GCA_026418215.1 Clostridia bacterium
CTTGCCAGCTGCAGCCTTGATATCCTTGAGCACCTCCAGAGCTTCCTTGACAGTCATATCCAGAATGTCCGAGATGCTGAAGCCCTTAAACCGTATTTCAAGGATTTCCTTCTTAAAGCGCCGTCCTCTGCAGGCGGGGCAAGTCACCTCCACATCAGGCAGAAAATGCATGTTGATGGTGAGCTTTCCCGATCCCTCACACCTTTCACAGCGGCCGCCGGGAACGTTGAAGGAAAAATGCCTCGCCGAAAGCCCTTTGACCTTGGCTTCGTGAAGCTCCGAATAAAGATTTCGTATGGGTGTAAACACATCGGTGTAGGTTGCCACATTGCTGCGCGGCATCCTCCCAATTTGCGCCTGGTCAACGGTTACCCTTTTATTGATTTGCTCCAAGCCCCGTATGGCTTCGTGCTGACCCGGCTCTTCCGATGCGTTATAGAAGCGCTGACGCGCCGCTCTGTCCAGAATATCGAACATCAATGAGGATTTGCCTGACCCGGACACACCCGTTACCACCCCGAGTATTCCCAAAGGAAGCCTGACATCGATATTTTTAAGGTTGTGTGCTCTGGCTCCGATGATGCTAAGATAGCCTGTAGGCTTTCTTAAAAGACCCGGCTGACGCGCTTTATCCAGCTCCCGTAGGTAGCGCCCGGTTAAAGAAGCTTCGCAGTCCATAACCTCCTCGGGGGTGCCCACCGCGACGATTTCCCCGCCCTCCTTGCCCGCACCGGGGCCAACGTCAATGATGTAATCCGAGTTTTTTATGACATCCAAATCGTGCTCAATGACCACCACCGTGTTACCCAAGTCTCTGAGTTTTTTCAGAACGTTGATGAGCTTCTGGGTGTCTCTGGCATGAAGACCCGTTGTCGGCTCATCCAGCACGTATAAAACACCCGTGAGGCCCGATCCCAGAAGCGAAGCGAGCCGCAGCCGCTGAGCCTCGCCGCCAGAAACGGTTGAGGCCTCTCTGTTCATGGAAAGATAGCCTACTCCTGCATCTATAAGGCGCGCAATGCGCTCCCATAAATCATTCAGAATAGGCTCCGCAACATATTTTTCATCCTCGGTGAGGCTTTCCTTTAGCGTATGTGTCCACTGGAGCAGGTCTTCAAAAGACCAGCCGGAAAGCTCCACGATGCTCCTCCCAAGAATCAGCACCTCTCTGCTTTCTTTCTTGAGCCTTGTTCCACCGCAGTCCTCGCAGGGTCTGTGTATGAGATGCTTGAGCATTTTTTCACGATAATCGGTATCATCGGCACGCTCCGAGAATCTTCGCAAAACATTCGTCGCAATACCTTCAAAACGACCCTTGGAAGCCCATTGAGGCGGCTCCTTGTCGGGAAAGTGCCTCTTAAATTCCTTGCTCTCCACACCGTAAATCAAGAAGTCCCGCTCGGCCTGAGACAGCAGCTTCACCGGTTTTTCTACGTCAAGGTCGAAGCCGTAATGCTTTGAGGCCTCGGCGAAATTCTGAGTATACAGCTTGATGTAGTTGTGATCCCAGTTTAAGACCGCACCCCCTGCTATGCTTTTTTCATCATCGATAAGCGTTGAAAGGTTGGCTTTGTATACGCTCCCAAGCCCTGTACAGGCAGGGCATGCCCCCTCCGGCTTATTAAATGAAAAATGAGCCATAGACAGCTGTTTGACGGGATGCTGGCAATGAGGGCACGGAAAGGTTTCCTCGTCCGACTGTGAGGATTCGTCTTCAAACTTGAGCTCTTCATAGGTATTGTCCGAATCGACGGGCTTAACCTTTTGGCCGCAGTGGGGGCATGTCCTTTCGCCCAAGCGCGCAAAGAGGATACGCAGGTAGGTGTATACTTCTGTCATGGTGCCTACGGTAGAACGGGGATTTCGGTTGCTTAAATGCTGGTCAACACTGATGGAAGGCGAAAGTCCCGTGATGGAATCAACCTTTGGCTTGCTCGTAAAATCTGTCACCATGCCAAGGGATTCCATATACTGCCGGGTGCATTCCTTCTGAAGCGTGTCATAAGCCAAGGAAGACTTACCTGAGCCTGAAAGACCTGTGAGGGCAATCAGCTTATATTTAGGAATGGCCAGGCTGATATTTTTAAGATTGTTCTCTCTAGCACCTTTTATTACGATCTCTTGAGACATGTACGGTTTCCTCCAAATCGTCATAAGGACCCTTGCTGACCAACCTCATTTTTACCTTCTAAAGCTCGGGTTCGCGAACCCCGTGCCGTCTGAAAACAAGGATTTAAAGCATAATAATAGGTCCTGTTTCAAAAACAGGACCATTATATCATAAGGGTATAACCCTGGTGTCCATTTGGAGGGTTAAGAATCTTCACATCTCCGCTGTGGCAATGAATACTTTGCTTTGCGAAGCTCAGGGATGACATCGAGTGAAACCTCCATACAAACACGCATGGAATTCTTAAGGTCAAACCCGCCGTTTAAGATGCACCACTGGGCTGTTATGCCCATGACCTCTATGAAAACAATATGCAGAAGGTGCAAGGGATTAGAGGAGTTGCGGAATTCGCCCTTTTCATAGCCCTTGGTAAGGATGGTAACCTCCGCCTTTGTCAGCTGTTCGTTGTTGATCTTCTGGGAGTTGAACGTCCCCATGTCACGGTTGAAGTTGGCGATAAAAATGCGCCGGGTTATTTCATGACCCAAATCAATAAAGAAGTCTCCCATGTGCTCGAGAATATTCCAAAACTGCTCCACATGATGCTCTGCCGCTAGTATGGAGGATATTCTTTCGGCCGTCAGATTCTTGGGAATCTGGAAAAAGTCCAGCAGCAGGGTTTCCTTGGACTTGAAATAGTAATAGAAGGTATGCTTGGACACCTCAGCAGCCGCGCAAATATCGTTGATTGTAACCTGGTCAAAACCATTAGCCTTTATTAACTCAAGCGCTTTTTGGATAATATATTGCTTGGTGTCATTCTCCTTTTGAGACATCCTTTTCATCCTTCCTGTAGCTTCTCTAGTACAAGACTACCACAAATTATAACCATAGGCAAGAATTTTTATTAGTCTCTTGACATATTTATATTACCGCGGTAACATAAACATATTGACTCGGTTTTATACATAGCCAGTACCTATGCACATAAACCTTGAATAAAAGAGAATTCATTATAGAAAGGAACGATGCCTAAAATGCTGAAATTATTGAAGTATTTTAAACCCTTTGTCCTGTCGGTCATCGCCATCGTGGGCCTCTTGTTTTTTCAAGCAACATGCGACCTGGCTCTCCCCGACTACATGTCAAACATCGTAAACAAGGGCATCCAACAGAACGGTATTGAAAATGCCGCACCAGAGGTTATCCGCCAAAGCGAATTAAACAAAGTGTCCTTCTTTTTAAGCGATGCTGACAAAACAGAAGTGACCAAGCATTATAAGCTTCTAGATAAGGCCAGCCTCTCTCAAAGCGACTACGACAAATACGTTAAGGACTATCCGGTACTTAGTAAGGAACCCGTATACAAGCTGGATACAAAAGACAAGGATGTTATCAATAAGCTCAGTGACATCATGAGCAAGCCCATGCTCCTTGTGTCGGGTATTGAAGAAAAAGGGCTCGAAGCCTTTGCCGGCAAGGGTGGCTTTGATATGTCCAGAGTTCCGGCCGGAACAGACCCATTCAAGGTTTTGAGCATGGTTCCAGCCGATAAAAAGGCTGACATGTTTAAGAAAATGGATGAGGGCTTCTCTAAAATGCCTGGTACGATCATTAACCAAGGCGCCATTAATTACGTTAAAAAGGAATACGAGGCCATCGGTATTAATACCGGCGCCATTCAAAGGCGATACATCATCCATTCAGGTCTCATGATGCTGCTCATCGCTCTCGGAAGCATGGTTGCCACTGTAACCGTAGGCTTTCTGTCTGCAAAAGTGGCGGGAGGGCTTGGCCGAAACCTGCGTAAAAACATGTTTGCCAGGGTTGAAAGCTTCTCAAGCACTGAGTTTGACAAGTTCTCAACGGCATCCCTGATCACACGAAGCACCAACGACATCCAGCAGATTCAGATGGCCATGGTGATGCTCTTAAGAATGGTTTTCTACGCCCCAATCCTCGGTGTAGGCGGTTTCATCAAGGTGCTCGCCACCGATACCAATATGGGCTGGATCATTGGCGTAGCTGTATTGGGCATTCTCTCTGTGGTTTTAATCCTTTTTGCTGTGGCACTGCCCAAGTTCAAGCTTGTTCAGAAGCTTGTTGACAAGCTGAACCTGGTAACCCGCGAAAGCCTTGTGGGCATGCTGGTTATCCGTGCCTTCAATACTCAGAAATATGAAGAAGAGAAGTTTGAAAAGGCCAACCGGGAATATACCCGCACCAACCTGTTCATCTCCCGTACCATGTGGCTCATGATGCCTATCATGTTCCTCATTATGAACACCATCTCCCTTCTCATCGTTTGGGTGGGCGCTCATCAGGTTGATACCGGAAGCATGCAGGTCGGTAATATCATGGCCTTCATTCAGTACACCATGCAGATCATCTTCTCCTTCCTTATGATCACCATGGTTTCCATCATGCTCCCCAGAGCCTCTGTTGCGGCTCAGCGTGTTGTGGAGGTCATCAACACAAAGCCTTCAATCAAGGACCCTGAAAAGCCGGAACATTTCAGCTCGTGGACCAGGGGCAAGGTTGAGTTCAAGAATGTCTCCTTCCGCTATCCCGGTGCCGAGGACGATGCCTTGAAGAATATCACCTTCACCGCCGAGCCCGGTAAGACCACTGCCTTCATTGGCAGCACAGGCGCAGGAAAGTCTACCCTCGTTAACCTGATCCCGCGTTTTTACGATGTAACGGGAGGCGAGATTGTGGTTGATGGTGTGGATATCCGTAAGGTCACCCAGCATGATTTGAGAGCAAAAATCGGCTATGTCCCCCAGAAGAGCTCGCTGTTCTCGGGTACCATCGCGAGCAACCTCAAGTACGGCGATGAAAACCTGAGCTTTGAAAATATGGCTAAATCGGCTGAAATTGCTCAGGCATCGGGCTTCATCAACGAAATGCCTGAAAAGTACGATGCCCCCATATCCCAGGGAGGTACCAACGTATCTGGCGGCCAGAAGCAGCGCCTTTCCATCGCCAGAGCCCTTGCCAAGAAGGCTGATATCTATATCTTCGACGACAGCTTCTCGGCCTTGGACTTTAAGACTGACGCAGCCCTCCGTAAGGCTCTTAAGGCTGAAGTGGGTGACAGTACCCTCTTAATTGTGGCACAGAGAATTAATACCATTATGACCGCCGATCAGATCATCGTTCTGGACGACGGCGAGATCGTCGGCATGGGAACCCATAAAGAACTGCTGGGCAGCTGTGAGGTCTACAAGGAAATTGCAATGTCCCAGCTCTCAAAGGAGGAACTTGTATCATGAGTGAGCATAAGCAGCAAGCCCCAAAACGCAGAATGGGCGGCCCTATGGGTGGCCCCATGGGCGGTCCTATGGGCCCTGTGCAGAAGGCAAAGGACTTCAAGGGCACCATCAATCGATTATTAGCCTATGTCGCTCCCTATAAATTTTCCATCACCATCTCCATCATTGTCGCTATTGCAAGTACGATTTTCGGCATATACGGGCCTAAGCAATTAGGTAAGGCCATCACAAAGCTTTTTGAGGGCCTTCTGGGTAAAGTCAATGGAACGGGTGGCATCGACTTCAACGGCATTCGTGATATCCTGCTGTTCCTCCTTGGCCTCTATGTGGTCAGTGCATTGTGCTCCGTGGTTCAGGGCTTGATTCTCGCAGGAGTGGCTCAAAAAGTCACTTATAAGATGAGAAAGCAAATCGACGAAAAGATTAACAAGCTACCCCTGAAATACTTTGACACAAGAACCCACGGCGAGGTGCTTTCCCGCGTTACCAACGACGTGGATACCGTAAGCCAAACCTTGAATCAGAGTATGTCCCAGATCGTTACCTCTGTGGTAACCATCATCGGCGTTCTGGTTATGATGTTCTCCATCAGCTGGCTGATGACGCTTGTTGCCCTGCTGATCATCCCGATGTCGACAATCTTCATCGGCATCGTTGTCAAGCGCTCCCAGAAGTATTTCAAGCAGCAGCAGGAATATCTGGGCCATGTCAACGGCCATGTTGAGGAAATGTTCAGCGGCCACATCATCATGAAGGCTTTCAATGGCGAAGAGCGCTCCATTAAGAAGTTTGAGGAACTGAACGACACCCTTTACAATACAGCCTGGAAATCCCAGTTCCTCTCCGGTTTGATGATGCCCATCATCGGCTTTATCGGAAACATCGGTTATGTCATGGTTGCCCTTTTGGGCGGCTGGCTGGCTATCCAAAAGACCATTGCCGTAGGTGACATCCTTTCCTTCATCCAGTACGTCCGTCAGTTCACACAGCCCATGGGCCAGCTGGCTCAGATCTCCAACATCATTCAATCCACAGTTGCCGCTGCCGAGCGCGTCTTCGAGTTCATCAACGAAGAAGAAGAGGTTCCCGAGGCCGCAAATCCTGTGAAGCTCACCGATGTGAAGGGCCGTGTTGACTTTAAGAATGTCCCCTTTGGTTATAACCCCGACAAGATCATTATCAATGACTTTAACGCCAGCATTGCTCCCGGTCAGAAGGTCGCGATAGTGGGCCCCACAGGTGCAGGTAAAACCACCATGGTAAAGCTTCTGATGCGCTTCTATGATGTCAACAGCGGTAAAATCTTTGTCGATGGCTATGGGATTGACGCATTCACCCGCAACGACCTGCGCAAGATGTTTGGTATGGTGCTTCAGGATACATGGCTG
>JAOABT010000487.1 GCA_026418215.1 Clostridia bacterium
ATTCCGCATCGAGCAATGAACGGATACCACTTTCACATACCGAAGCGCAGTCCTTTGGAATGAGGCTTTTAAGCCGTCCGAAGGTTTTCAGGTCCACGTGAAAGGTTTTGAGATTCCTGTTATTGACTCCGACAATCCTTCCGCCTGTGCGCCCTATACGAAAGAGCTCCTTTTCGTCGTGAACCTCCAGAAGGACTGAAAGCCCCAGGCCTCTTGCGTATTTATAAAGCCGTGTAAGGGTATCGTCATCCAATAACGCAGCAATCAGAAGGATGGCATCGGCCCCCTTAGCGTAGGCGTATAGGATTTGGTATTCCTCAAGAATAAAATCCTTGCAAAGGACGGGAACAGAAACCGATGCTTTTACAGACTCAAGATCCTCGGCATGACCCAGAAAATAATCCTGCTCGGTCAGGACCGAGATGGCACTTGCCCCATTTTGCACGTATTGAAGGGCACGCTGGACGGGGTCAACATTGTCATTGATGATGCCCTTACTTGGCGAAGCCCGCTTGACCTCGGCAATGACCGACAAGCCCGGAGCCTTCAAGGCACTGTACAGGTCCAGCGGCTTTTGAAGGCGCTGTGACGCCAGAAGCTCAAGCCTTTCGTAGGGAATGTCTTGCTTTAAGTCTTCAACACGGCGTTTCTTGGCTCTTGCAATATCATCGAGTATCATACAGCCGCCTCCACCATGCGATTTGTTGCGTCACGATAGTGATAAAGCTTTAGTAGAGCGGCACCGCTGTCAATGGACTGAGAGGCCATGCGAACTCCCTCCTTAAGGGTCGGAGCCACGCTTGCGGCATAAAGAGCTGCAGCAGCATTAATAAGCACAATATCGCGTCTGGCACCTTTTTCTCCCTTTAAAACATTAAGAAGAATAGCTGCATTTTCTTGGGCATCGCCGCCAATAACCTCACTTAAAGGATAGGTTTTGAGTCCCAGACGTTCGGGATGGAGCAGATAGCCAACAACATTCCCGTTTTTAGCCTCGCATACGGTGGTGGGGGCTGAAATGGAGATTTCATCAAGGCCGTCGTGGCTGCATACCGCTAAAACACCCTTGATGCCAAGGTTGACCATAACATGAACTAGCGGCTCGCAGAGCTTTTCAGAATAGACGCCTAATAAGCGGTAGGGAGCCCGTGCCGGGTTTGTGATGGGTCCGAGAATATTAAAGATGGAGCGGATTCCAAGCTCCTTTCGGGGCCCTGCGGCGTGCTTCATGGATTTATGATAGCCGGGTGCAAACATAAAGCAGAGATCGGTTTGACGGAAGCACTCCCGGGCTTGCTCGGGGGTAAGGGCAATGGTGACGCCCAGTGCCTCCAAAACATCTGCGCTGCCGCATTTGCTGGAGACAGAACGGTTTCCGTGCTTGGCAACCGGAAGACCTGCCGCGGCGGTCACAAACGAGGCGCAGGTTGAAATATTGAAGGTTCCCACGCCGTCTCCACCCGTTCCCACGATGTCGACAGCCTCTTTGTCAAGTGTGACGCGCTCGGCGTGCTGATCCATGACTGCAGCGCAGCCGCTGATTTCATCCACGGTTTCGCCCTTGATGGCCAGCGCCGTGATAAAGGCGCTGATTTGCGAGGGAGTTGCCTGGCCGCTCATGATCTCCTCCATAGCGGCATAGGCCTCCTCGCGGGAGATATTCGTACAATTCGCAAGCTTTTTGATGCTTTCCTTGATCATGGTTTAAACAGCTCCTTTCACTTTTTCAATTCTCAGAAAGTTTTCAATGATTTTCATACCGAACTCGGTCAGCACCGATTCGGGGTGGAATTGGATACCAAAGACGGGGTATGTGCGGTGTGCTACGCCCATGAGGATGCCTTCGGTTGTTTCTGCAGTCACGCAGAGGCAGTCAGGGAGGCTTTCAGCGTCAACAGCCAGCGAATGATAGCGACCGGCTTGAATGACGGGAGGGAGCCCGTTGAAGAGGGGGCAGCCCGAGGCCACATGGACGTCACAGGCCTTTCCGTGAATCGGCCCGGAGGGGCTGTGAACCACGGCGGCGCCGTACACCTCCCCAATGGCTTGGTGGCCCAGGCAGATGCCCAAAAGCGGCGTGGTGTGTCCAAAGTGCTTGATGACAGCCTTGCTGATGCCGGCCTCGGAGGGGAAGCCCGGTCCCGGAGAAATGATGATATGGCTGGGGTTCAAGGCCTCAATTTCTGCCAGGGTGATCCGGTCGTTCCTATAGACCTGGATTTCGGGGTTTAAGCTGCCAATATATTGGTAGAGGTTATAGGTAAAGGAGTCGTAGTTATCAATCATAAAAATCATTGGGCGTTACCTGCCTCTCTAAGCGCATTCAGCATGGCCATAGCCTTGTTCTGGGATTCTTCATATTCTGTCTCCGGATCTGAATCGGCCACAATGCCGGCACCGGCTTGCACGTGAGCCAACCCGTCCTTGAAAAGGATGGTTCTGATGGCAATGCAGGAATCGAAATTTCCGTCGAAGGATATATAGCCGATGGCGCCGCCGTAAGCTCCGCGGCGCGTGGGCTCAAACTTATCAATGAGCTCCATGGCGCGAACCTTTGGAGCCCCGGAAAGCGTTCCGGCCGGGAATACCGACATCAGGGCGTCAAGCGGATTCAACCCCTTTCTGAGCTTTCCCGTAACGGTTGAAGAAAGGTGCATGACCTTTGAGAAGCGAACCACTTCCATGTATTTTGAAACTCTGACGCTTCCGAATTCCGCCACCCGTCCCAAGTCGTTGCGGCCAAGGTCCACCAGCATCACATGCTCGCTCTTCTCTTTCTCATCCAAAAGGAGCTCGGCCTCGAAGTCTGCATCTTCCTCAGACGTTGCCCCCCGCTTGCGTGTTCCGGCAATGGGGCAGGTTTCCATGATGCCGTTCTCGCACCTCAGCAGGAGCTCCGGCGAAGCTCCCGCAAGAGTCATATCCTTGAATTTGATATAGAACATGTAAGGCGACGGGTTGTTGATGCGAAGCCGCCTGTAAACGTCAAAGGGAGACGGGGGAGCTTTCGTCGTAAACCTTTGGGACAGCACGATCTGGAAGATATCTCCGTCAAAAATGTGCTGCTTAGCTTGCTTTACCGCCTCCATGTAGGCATCTTTGGTCATGTTGGAAGTCATGGGGCCTGGTAAAAAGCCTGAGTTCTTGCTCCGGCGCGAAGGCGTGCTTTCCAAAACAAGTTCGTGAAGCGCATGGATTCTTTCAACCGCACTCTGGTAAGCTGTCTCTAAATCCTCCTTGGCGGGGATGCTGACAATGAGAAGCATGCGCTGACGCACATGATCGAAGGCGATCATTTCATCTGCAATCATAAAACGCACATCTGGCAGGTTCAAATCATCTTCTGGCGGGCTTGGGAGCCTTTCGATATAGCGGACGGCGTCATAGCCGATAAAGCCGACAGCCCCGCCATAAAGCCTGGGAAGACCGGGAATAACCGGGCTTTTGAATCTTTCCATAAAGGATCTCATAGCTTCGATGGGGTTTCCGTTAAGCACTTCGGATGACCCGTCCCGGAAGTCGGCTGTGGTGTACCCTCGCTTTGAATCAATGACGGCCAGCGGATTTCTGGCAAGGAAGGAATAGCGGGCCCATTTTTCTCCGCCTTCAACGCTGTCGAGCAAGAAGCAGTTTTCTTCGTTCTCCTCAAAGCGGCGGAAAAGACTGACGGGGGTTTCTGTGTCGGCATGGCAGGATGCATAGATTGGCAGGTAGGCGTAGTCGCCCGAGAGTTCTTTCAATTTCTCAAGACTTGGTTCAATAGTCAGTTTCATGGCATATCCTCCTTTTTGTAGGACGGACACCATAAAAGAGGTGCTATGAGAAGGGTTTTGCAGAAAATAAAAAACCTGTCCTTGTATACAAACAAGGACAGGCTATAAACCTGCGGTACCACCTTGATTAACGATAAACGTTCCCTCTTTTAGAGTGCCATCACACTCCTCATCCTCTAACGCGGATGCTGCGTCGGGTGCTACTCAAGGTTCATAACCTTTTTCGCTCCGCCCTCAAGAGCCCATTATACCGTGCCCTGCCTGCCGCATCACACCCACCGCGGCTCTCTGAAAGACTGTCCACACAGTTTTACTTCTCTTTCAATGGTTTATATCAGACTAACATAGGACAAGCGGGACTGTCAAGCGGTTAATTCCCAAGGATTTACTAAAAAGTCAGCTTGCAAGAATCGACCGGTTTCGCCCGCTGCGTTTGGCCTCATAGAGCGCCCCGTCAGCCTTTTCGCGAAGGACCTTGTAATCGCTGATAGGATCGGGGAAAACGGCTATCCCAAGGGATATGGTGATGTGAATCATTTTTCCGTCCGAAAGCTTGATGGGGGATGACTCAACAGTTTTTCGGATACGCTCGGCGATTTCCAGGGCGAGCTCCTTGGGGCAATCAATCAAGATAGCCGAGAACTCTTCGCCGCCGTTTCTGGAAACATAGTCCATGTCTCGCGTTGACTCCATCAGAATTTGGCCCAAATGCCCAAGGACGGTATCGCCCTCCTTATGGCCATAGGTGTCGTTGACCCGTTTAAAAAAGTCAATGTCTATGTAGACAAGGGCTAGAGGCTGCTGCCGGATCACGGCATATTCAAGCGCTTTGTTATAGAGGGTATCAAAGGAACGTACATTGTTAAGCCCTGTTAAAAAATCCTTTTTAGACTCGACCTTGCACTTTTGGTAGGATTCATTAATTGTACGCAAATACTCGTTGTAAAAGTACATAAAGAGCGCTGTTAACAGGAAGCTCACAGTATAAGAGTATATTAGCTGAAACCTTAACTGGGCTTCATGAATTTGATAAGCGTAATTAAAGCAAATAACCGCTAATGAAAGCGGGACGGCGCAAAGCCACTTTTTCCAATGAGGAATAGAGAGGTAGGCCGCGACACCGCTGATAACCGCCACCAGAATAATGCCCACGAGAGATGAAATTGTCCAGCCGAAAATGATGGTTCTTGCAAGAATGGCCATGGCACCCGCAGTTAAAGCGCCTAACCAGCCTACGTTCAAGGCTGCAAGAATGATGGCGAGATACCTGAAATCCACAAGGGTATTATAAGGAAGTCGTATGGCAAATTCCATGAGGATGATGGCCAAAAGTCCGAAAATAGAGCCCGCTGCCAGACGTACCCACAAGGGGGATTTGGTGTGGAAGCCGATATTATGGAAAATCTGATTGATGACGCTTAGAAATGCAATGAGCATACAAGCGTTGATCATGTAATCCCGAATCATGATAAAACCTTTCGATAAAGTTCAGCATTTTTTTATTTATTTTATTATAATATTTATTGGTGGATTCATAAAGAGAAAGTCTGGAGGATGGGTCAAAATGGAGACATGGCTGATCATCTATTTGGTAGCAATAAATCTTATCGCCTTTATCATTTGCCTTCTGGATAAGATTAAGGCCGTTCGGCATAAGTGGCGTATTCCGGAGAAAACGCTGTTTTTACTTGCAGCCATTGGCGGCTCGGTGGGGCTCTTTCTTTCCATGAGGATATTCCGCCATAAAACAAAGCATTTGTCTTTTGTATTGGGCATCCCGGCGATTATTCTCGTACAATGCTGCTTGGCTTGGTTAATTTTTAGAAAATAAGCTGCATGTATTCTGAAATACGCCTCAATTCCCGCTTTCGGGGGTCTGCGCTAACGCTCTCTACTTGTTTTATTTGAGTCATGTAAGTTGTCAGCATTCTTTCCGTGGATCATCTCAAATCTGTTAACCATATGCTCAGCGTTGGGGCTTCAAAAGTCCCGGCTTTACTTATTCTGCTTAGAAAATGCATGATTTTCCTTTTAGCTGCTCACAATAAGGGTAGCTTTAACAAAAGGAGATCATGCCATGAATGCACCTTATTGGATATTAAGCTCGGAGGGTGAAAGCTATGAGCCCTTGACCGAGGATCTTTCAACGGATTACCTCATTATAGGCGGAGGTCTTGTAGGCATCACCACGCTTTATCTTCTTACAAAAGCGGGATTAAAAGCCAGTCTTATCGATGCAACCAGAATCGGTTACGGCACCTCGGGAAGAAACACGGGCAAGGCCACAGCTCAGCACGGTTATATCTATTCAAGAATTGAAAAAAATTATGGGTTTGAAAAGGCCAAGCAATACTATACCATCAACGCCAAGGCCATGCAGTTCATAGAGGATGTCTCCAAGGAATATGGCATTGACAGCCAGTTTAAGAAGCTGCCTGCCTATCTTTTCACCCAGGATGAGGATTATGTGGACAAGCTCAAAAAGGAATTTGACCTTTATCAGAGGATGGGCATAGACTCATCCTTTGAAAAGGAAATACCTGTGCCGCTCCGTGTCCGCTGTGCCCTGAAAATGAATAATCAAGCACAGTTCCATCCTAAACGCTTTTTGGATGCTCTTGCAAAGCAGGCCGTCAAGCAGGGCGGAAAGATTTATGAAAAGACCCGAGTGGTCGATTTTCAGCCGGGCAAGGAATGCATTATCTCTATAGAAAACGGTAAGAAGATTGCAGCCAAGAAGGTCATTATCGCTTCACATTACCCCTGCTATGACGGCAAAGGCTTCTATTTTGCACGCTTGAAGCCGGAACGCAGCTATATTGTAGGCGTTGAGCTGGATAGCTTTCCTGAAGCCCATATGATAAATATCGAGCAGCCGGCCATTTCCTTAAGGTATATCCCCGAGGAAAAGGTGCTCATGGTTTCGGGCGAGGCCCACAAGGTGGGCCATCAGGATGAGGACCACTACCAAAAGCTGAAGGACTTGGCAAAGGACATTTTCAACACCGATGCCGTTAAGTATCAATGGTCAGCTCAGGACTATATCTCCCATGACTACGTTCCCTATGTGGGCGTCATCAACGATGATTTGAAGAATGTCTTTGTCGCTACGGGCTTTAGAAAATGGGGCCTTACGAACAGTATTGCTTCGGCCATGGTTATTTCCAATCTCATCATGGACAACGGCTCGGAATACGAGGACCTCTTTACACATCTTCGCGTGAAAGACTTCCTGTCGTTCAATTTCTTGAAGGAAAATGCCGATGTGGCTGTTCAGCTTTTGGGGGGGAAGCTGCAAATGGGAAAGCCAGATCTGCCTGAGGAAAAGGAAACGGGTGTAAAGGTCAATATCAATGGCAAACGCTGCGGCTATTACCGTGATGACGAGGACAATATCCATATTGTCGACACCACCTGCACCCACATGGGCTGCGAGGTGAAGTGGAATTCTCAGGAGAAGTCCTGGGACTGCCCGTGCCACGGTTCCCGCTTCAATTATACGGGACATGTTTTGGAAGGCCCTGCAGAACTGCATTTGAACAGCTATAAGGAACCAAAGAACACCATCAATCCTCAAATCAGCTAAACGGGACAGGCACAAAAGGCGGTATCCAGCTTGGGTACCGCCTTTAAATACGCCAGTAAATTTTATAGAAGTAGTCGTTATGGTTTCTAAAGATAATAACCCCCGAAACCAAGATGCCGGACCCGTTAGGACTCTTTAATAACGCCCTTCCGGTAGGCCTTCAGCAGTAACTCAAGGTATCGGATTTCTTCCTTGAGCTTCTGACCAATGTCGGTATCGGCTACCTTTCGCCGCTCCGCCTCTTTTTCAATGATGACGGTGGAGGACACAATATCCCTGTTTTCTTCGTAGGCCCGGGCTCTGGACTCAAAGGGCTGATGCGAG
>JAOABT010000500.1 GCA_026418215.1 Clostridia bacterium
GTGCACCAAGGGTTTCGTTAAGGAGCTTAATCGATGCTTTTGCCGCAGGTTCAACAAGATATTCCATATCTATTTCGGCGATGGTTTCAAAGCTTTCAACCGGGATATCGAAGCTAAACGTCGTGCCTTTGCCGACTGAGGTCTTTAGCGTGACTTGTCCGTGGATGGCTTCAAGCTCTTTCTTCACAGCGGGCAGGCCTACGCCGCGCCCCGCCTTGAGATCTACGTCCGACAGGGTTGAAAAATGATCATGGAAGATGAGGCTTAGCTTCTCTTCGTGCGTCATGGCATTTAAGGCATCCTCGCTTGCAAGCTTCTTTTCCAATGCCTTTTGCGCTATGAAGGCTGCATCCAAACCTCTTCCGTCGTCTGAGATATCAATATGCAGGCGGGTTTTGTCCCTGATAATGCTGCAGGTGATGGTACCGTATTCACTCTTCCCTTTCTGGATGCGCTCCTCAGGTGTTTCAATACCATGTACCAAAGCATTCCTGAAAACGTGGACCAGCGAACGCATAAAGCCTGAATAGCGGTCCGGGTCCAGAAGCTCCTCGCCCCCTTCAATAACCAGGGGGTGCAAAAGCTTTCCGCATTTTTCTGCCATAATCGTCATGTAATCCTTGTAAACGGCTAACAGCCCCTTGACCTTCTTATAGCCGATCGCCCGGATTAAGGGTGCAACGGATACAAAATCGTGGGAAGAGAGCCTGCGAGCTATGTGGTTCTCAATTTCAGCGAGGGTGATCCTGTCGATGGATATGGATTTTTCTGAGCGTATGTATTTGTCACCAAGCACAGCTTTTATCTTGGCCAGGTCATGGTTAAAGCCGGTTCTCAAATCAATGGTTGTGAGAATGCAGAGGAGCTCCTCGCGTGTGACGTGAACATCCATCCTGAGGAGCTCATAAAGCTTGTCCTCGGCTTTATGAATGCATTCCACCGTTTCCTGCATGTCAAAGAGGCTGAAATTGCCCTTAAAGGTGTGAACCTGCCGGTAAATCTCATTAATGGCCGATTCAGCTGTATTACTGTTCATGACAATTTCATCGAGACCTTCAGAGAGAAAGTCCAAAAACTCACCGACACAGAGTGTGAAATCGTGATTGGAGGTCATGACCTTCATGACCATCTTAAAGGTGCTTTTTTCACGCTCCATCTGCTTTTCAAGGGCAATACGGTCGGTGACATCGGTAAGAATGGCCATCATTTTTCTGCCCAAAGCATAAGTATTTTCTTTAATAACACGGTACTCAATGCGGATGCTGCGTCCCAAAATCTCGGCTGCTTCTGGCATGAGCGGCAGATAAAGTTCTGCGACACCGTCTTGATTGGAATCCAGAATCTTGGCGACAACATTTTTCATGTAGTCGTCCTGGTCCGTTTTGCCTTCGGAAATAAGGAAGGCAAAGCTCTCACCCATGATGCTTTTACCGAAAATTCTTCTACATTCACTGCTGTAATCGTTATGGACCAGCAGATCCTTTCCAAACGAAAGGAAGCCCTGTCCTGCATTATCAAGAAGATTGCGGATCGAAGCGGTCCGTTCTGCCACGACCGTTTCGAGAGTAGTGCTCCTTTCGCTTTCCTTCCGATACTGCTCTTCTAGCTTCATATAGAGGGTTTTGATCTCGTAGTTCCTATTTTCTAGCTCCCTGACCTTGGCATTGAGCTGCTCAGTAAGACTTTTCTTCTCAAGGGCGTTTTGAATGATGCGAACGAGATCGTTATTGTCCCATGGCTTTTCCATATAATAAAAAATACCGATTTCATTAATGCTCTTGATGGCATTCTGCTTGTCGGCATAGCCTGTCAGGAGAATTGAAACGGTATCCGGGGATATTTCCTTCAAAACCTTGAGAAACTCGATACCATTCATTTCAGCCATAATAAAATCCGAAATGACCAGATCAATCTCAAGCTTGTTTTCCGATATGCTTTTGAGTGCTTCAGAAGGATTATTAAAGGCTATGACGTTCTGCTTGAGCATAATCGTAATAACCTTCTGAAGTGTACTTGTGATCATCGCGTCATCATCAACGATCAGTATGTTGCGGTTTTTCAAAGCAGAGCCTCCGTATGAATTTCTTTCAGAGGAAGGCTTAACCGGCCAACTCCTCCTCTATTCTTACCTCTACCACATCTCCGCTTTTTATAATCAACGGGATGATTAAAATTTTACCGTTTTCCTTGCCATTTAAAGGCAAAATGTCAATGTTTTCACCTTCAACCATCAAAGGCGCACTAATGGTGACACTAATTTCCTGCTTGGAGTAATAAATACCGCAGCGACCGAGTATCATGCTGGACATTTCGGCTATGGCGCTTTTACTGATTTCATCCAGCTCATGCACGTCCTTGCCTATCATAACGGAGGAAATTTTAAGGGCAGTCTCTTTTTTAAGCGCAAAAATAAATCTTCCGTTAAAGTCACCGCTCATCCAGATGACAAACGAAAGAGCCCCCTTGAAAAGATGGGTTTTGGCGAGCTTCAGCTTACCAAGCTGAATGTCCTCAAAAACCAAGGTTTTCAGAATGGTTGTGCATGCTTTCAGTATGGGATTCACATATATGGCTTCCATGGCATCACCTTAATCGGATTACCAACCCGTATCTTCTGTTTCGTGCTTGCGGCTTCTGGTCATAAGATCATAAACCGCCCTTTTGCAGTCCTTGCCCTCAAAGAGGATTTGATAGGCCTCGTGAGAGATCGGCATGTTGACCTTGTATTTATCGGCAATTTCCTTTGCGGCCTTTGTGGCAGAAACACCTTCAACGACCATTTTAACCTCATCCTGGGCCTGTTGTACAGTGCAGCCTTTTCCAATGAGATTGCCTGCGCGCCAGTTTCTGCTGTGCTTGCTGGTGCAGGTCACAATGAGGTCTCCAATACCGGTGAGGCCCGAGAAGGTCTTTGCATTGGCTCCCATCGCCGTTCCAAGGCGTGCAATCTCAGTGATGCCGCGGGCCATGAGGGCAGCTTTGCTGTTGTCACCGAAGCCAAGGCCGTCGCAAATACCTGCACACAGAGCGATGACGTTTTTTAAAGCGGCACCGATTTCAGCTCCAATGATATCTGAGCTGGTATAGACCCGGAAATAGGGGGACATAAACAAATCCTGCACCGACATAGCCACTTCCAAATTTGGCGACGAAGCCACAACGGTCGTTGGAATGCCGATTGCTACCTCTTCCGCATGGGATGGGCCGTAAAGCGCTACAACCTGCGACTCGGGAATCTCCTCTAAAACAACCTCACTGAGCCTTAAGCCTGTACTCTCCTCAAGACCCTTTGAGCAGATGACAACAACATCATTCTTCTTTGTATAGGGTGCTACGCGCTTGGCGCTGGACCTCACGGTCTGAGAGGGAACCACCAGCACGATAAATTCATGATCCTTAAGGCATTCCTCAATGCTGGTTGTGAATTGAACTGATTCGGGAACCTTCACGCCGGGAAGCTTATCCTTATGCTCACGCTCCCTGTTCAGCATTTCGATTTCATCCTGGAACAACGACCAGACGCGGACCTCATGTCCATTGCTGGCTAAAAGTATGGAAAGACTGGTGCCCCAGCTTCCTGCACCAATGATGGAAACTACTGACATTTTGAATCTCCTAACCCTTTTTGAAGCTTAATTTTTTCTCGGTGCCATTTAAAAGCCTCTGAATATTTGCCATATGCCTCACAACGATGAGAAGGGCAAGAAAGGCTCCGACAAGCACCAGCATGAGCGGCTCACCAAGCACCAGTGCAATAATGGGGAAAAGCACCGCGCATACGATGGACCCTAAAGAAACATATTTGGTTATGGCCACGATAATCACAAAGCCCGCAAGGCAGAGCAGTGCGGCCAGCGGTGAAAACATAAGCACAACGGCAAAAGAGGTCATGACACCCTTTCCGCCCTTGAATCCGAAGTAGATGGGCCAGTTGTGCCCGAGAACGGCGAACATGCCTGCGAGGTACTCGCCGGCATAGACGCCGGGCATGAGCTCCCCAGCCAAATAGCGGCCGATGAGGCAGGCAATGATTCCTTTCAGGAGGTCACCCACCACAACAGCGATGGCTGCGCCCTTACCCAGGGTTCTTAAGGTGTTGGTGGCACCGGCATTGCCGCTGCCGTGATCCCTGACATCGGTTCTGTAAAAGAGCTTCCCCACAACAAGAGACGTATTGATGCTCCCCAAAAGATAGCCGATTACGGCCGAAAGAATGATTTTCCAAACCATTTATTTTTCTCCCTTTTCCTTAATGGTAAAGCGCAAGGGGGTCCCTTCAAAGCCGAAATTGCTTCGAAGCGTGTTTTTGAGGTAACGCTCGTAGGAGTAGTGCATAAGCTCGGCATCATTGACAAAAAGCGTGAAGCTTGGCGGTTTGACGCCAGTCTGGGTCATGTAGTAAATCTTGAGGCGCTTGCCTTTATCGGAAGGCGGCTGCACCAGTGCCACGGCCTCGTTGAGCACATCATTTAGAACACCTGTCTTGATTCTAAAAGAGGCCTGATCACTGACGTAATTAATGAGCTCAAACAGCCTATCGACGCGCTGCCCTGTTTTAGCGGAAATAAAGACCACGGGAGCATAGCTCATGAACTCCAGCTCTTTCTGAACGGTTTTCCGGTAGTCCTCAAGAGTTCCCGTTTCCTTTTCTATAACGTCCCATTTGTTAATGGCGATAATCGAAGCCTTGCCCTGCTCGTGAGCATAGCCGGCGATCTTGGTATCCTGCTCGGTGACACCGTCCTGGGCATCAACCATCAAAACGCAGACATCGGCGCGGTCTATTGCCGTCCAGGAACGAATAATACTGTATTTCTCAATTTCCTCTTCGATCTTGCTCTTTCGGCGTATGCCTGCGGTATCGATAAACATATACTTCTTGCCATCAAGCTCATAAAAGGTGTCAATGGCATCGCGGGTGGTTCCCGGGATATCGCTGACAATAACGCGCTCTTCACCGAGGATGCGGTTGATAATAGAGGATTTACCCGCATTGGGCTTTCCGATGATGGCGACCTTGATGCAGTCATCCTCCTCATTCTCCTCGTTCTCCTCGGGGAAATTATCAAAAATGGCATCGAGCAATTCACCCATACCCAGGCCATGAACCGAGGATACAGGGTAGATCTCACCCATGCCCAGGTTGTAGAATTCATAGGCTTCGGGGGGCGTTTGACCAATGGTATCTGCTTTATTAACAGCCACAACGACTGGCTTTGCTGCTTTTCTCAGCATGACGGCGACATCCTCGTCCGCTGCTGTAAGGCCTGTACGAATATCCACCATGAGCACAATGACATCTGCCGTATCCATGGCAATCTGCGCCTGACGGACCATCTGCTGCTTGATGTAATCATCGGAGTAGGCTTCTATACCCCCTGTATCGATGAGGGTAAACTTCTTGCCCTTCCATTCGCTTTCGGCATAAATCCTGTCCCGGGTTACACCAGGTGTATCTTCTATAATCGAGACCCGTCTTCCCACCAGATAGTTAAAGAAGGTGGACTTGCCCACATTGGGTCTTCCGACAACTGCTACGACCGGTTTTGACACGTTTCTACCTCCAGTTTCCTTTTTCCGTTATAAACATTGTACCCGCTTTTTGCCAAGATATCAAACCTTATCTCCCGCAATTTTCTAAAAAGCGCTTCCGGAAAAGTAAAGCCATCCCAACTAAGCCAAACCCGCAAAACATCTGCACAGCACCCTTCGGCACAATACTGAGGAGGGCTCCGAATAAGGTATATGCCAGCGGCATGGACGTATTCCCGATAAACGAAGAGATACTGAAGATTCTGCCGGTCATCTCCCGTGGCGTGTTTTTTTGAAGGATCATCTGCCAGTAGACCGATGCAAAGGAAACGGCTGAGCCAATGACAGTGAGCATTATAGAGAAAGGCATGACGGCACGAAGGGATATGA
>JAOABT010000538.1 GCA_026418215.1 Clostridia bacterium
AAGCCATCAACCTTATCCATCAACTAGTATGATGAAGGGAAGCGCCATACTATTTACGGCTATGAAATCCTTAAGAATTCCAAGGATGTAAGCCAGACCGCCTATATCATAGCCCTATCCCATCATGAACGTATAGATGGCAGCGGCTATCCTTATAACCTCAAGAATGGAGACATTCCGCTGCCTGCCCGAATCGTTGCCATCACCGACGTGTATGATGCGTTGACCACCAACCGGGTTTATAGAAAGAAAATGCTTCCCCACGAAGTTGTGGACTACATGTGCTCACTGACCAACAAGCATTTTGATAAGCTGGTTCTGGACGGCTTCATCAGACATATTGCCTACTATCCTGTAGGTACAGCCGTTCTCCTTAATTCAGGAGAAAAGGGCCTGGTTTCCAAATACAATCCCGATTTCCCCAACAGACCCATCATCCGGGTTGTCATCGACTCAGAAGGCAAAATGCTTTACAAGCACAAGGAAGTGGATCTTTCGCGTAAACCTGAATACCGTATTGTTGATATATGGGATATTTAAAATACGAGCACCGGCGCTCGTATTTTTGTTTTTCTATTCAATTATAGTCCTTAGGCTCATGCTCACGGGTTGACGGCTATCAAAGTACCCTCCATGTTTTGGTTATAAAACGCCACTATTTGATAGTATATATCAATTACAACAGCTTTCTATGCCGATAAAGACGCTGAGAGCTTCTCTGGAAAATGATTATAAGCCGAGTTTAGTCAAATTTTTGATTGAGCGGCGCATGGAATGGTAAAATGAATAATATAGAGATATAATCCTATCACCTTTTGGGGGTTTATGATGAAATTTGAGGGAGTCAAGGTCGCCGAGCTGAAGCCCGGTGAAACCATTAACGGTATTTTTATTTTAAAAACAGCGGATCTCAAGATTTCCGCCAACAAGAAAACCTATCTGGATATGATCCTCTCCGATCATACCGGAGAGGTTGTAGCAAAATGGTGGGACGCAGGGGAGGCTGAACATCAAAGCCTTGCGCAAAACAAGCTTTACTATGTCAATGGACGTGTTGACCTTTGGAAGGAAGCACTCCAGCTCTCCATCGGGAAGATCAAGCTTGCCGACGAAGAGGATCAGAAGTGCATCAATGAGTTTGTGCCCTCGGCACCCCTTGGCGCCCAGGATATGCTTGATGAAATCTATCTTTTCACCGCAAAAATCCGCAACAGTGAAATGAGGAACCTGGTCATTCAGATGCTTGCCGACAAAGAGGAGAAGCTTCTTTATTATCCTGCGGCCAAAAGCCTTCACCATGCAGTCAGAAGCGGCCTTTTGTACCATATAGTCCGCATGCTGAGAACCGCAGAGGCGCTCTCAAACATTTATGAAGGGGTGAATGTGGATCTTCTCTATGCCGGTGTGATTCTTCATGACCTGGCCAAGATCGGTGAGCTGTCTGCTAACGAGCTTGGCATAGCAGAATACTCCAAATACGGCCAATTTCTCGGACACATTGTCATGGGTATTGAAGAGCTGGACCGCGCAGCCAGAAAAACCGGAGTCTCCGAGGAGGTGCTTTTGCTTTTAAAGCATATGATTTTAAGCCACCATTACGAGGCAGAATACGGAAGCCCTAAGAAGCCTTTATTCCTAGAAGCCGAACTCCTTCACCACATAGACCTGATTGACGCCCGGGTTTACGATTATCAGAACGCCACAAAAAACATTAAGCCCGGACAATTTTCCGAGCCGGTTTGGTCACTCGATCGCAGGTGTATCTATAAACTAACAATAGAGGAATGATTATTTCAATGTACAAATGGATGGAGGTCGTTTTATGATTAAGAATTACATTCTCGACACCAATGTTATCATCCATGATCCCACCTGCTTTTATAATTTTGAGGATAACAATGTTATCATCCCGATTGTAGCCATCGAAGAGCTCGACAATATCAAGAATCGTGAAGGTATGGTCGGCTACCATGCCAGAATGGCAGCCAGGGAGCTCAATACCCTTAGATCCAAGGGAAACCTTGAAAAGGGTATTAAAACCGAGCACGGGGGGACCATCCGTATTGAGCTCAACCACATGGATATGTCCTGCATCCCTCAGGGCATAGATACCCATAAGAACGATACACGCATCCTGGCCATGGCCAAGAACCTTCAGCGAGAAAGCGGGGATACACCTACCATTCTGGTCACGAAGGATGTCTACATGGCCATCAAGGGCGATTCCTTCGGCCTTGAGGTTCAAGACTACGCCAACGACAAGATTAAGTGCGACGAGCTCTACTCGGGCTATCGCGAGGTTTTTGCATCCTCTGACAAGATCAATGCCATCTTCAAGGGCGGACTCAGTCTTAATGAGCTGGCACTTGCGGAGGAAGAGCCGCTGCTTCCCAATGAATTTCTGCATATCACCAGCACCGATGATGCCAATCACAAGGTGCTGGCCCGTTTTGACGGTAAAAACATTATTCCGCTTAAGTATGCCAAGCATAACGCGTGGGGCCTGACACCTATCAATATGGAACAGAAAATGGCCTTTGAGCTTCTGATGGACAGGGATGTCCCCTTTGTCACCATCACTGGCGGAGCCGGCTCGGGTAAAACTATTCTTGCAACAGCTGTGGCCCTTGAAAAGGTCATTGAACAGGGCGAATACAGTAAGAT
>JAOABT010000550.1 GCA_026418215.1 Clostridia bacterium
CTACTGTGCCGATCCTCACCTTAATCGTATGACCCTCGATTTCGGCTACGGGAAGATGCTTTTCGGTAGAAGCCTCTGTTACGTTAGCCTTTAAAACCTCCATGGGCTTTCCGCAGCAAACCACCTCTGCGCCGCTGTCCACTACCTTTTCTACGATGTTGCCGCAAACACTGCACTTGTAAAAAATGATCTGTCTACTCATGATATACCTCCTTGTAACATTGAAACTTTTATAGCACTTTTACTTCTTTTCGGTCAGCGCTTTATAATACTCCAGGATGCCGTTTACCATTCCCTGAACCAGCTTTTTCTGGTAATCCTCTGAATTAAGCTTTAAATCCTCGTCCTTATTTGTCATAAAGCCCATCTCGATGAGAGTACACGGTACCTTTGAGTAGTTAAAGCCTACAAGGTCATTACGCTTGCTTAAACCCCTGCTCTTGGCCTTGGTTGCACTCACTGTATTCTTAAGAAGGGCCTGGGACAGTGCAAGGCTTTTTTCAAGCATGGCCTTGTCCTTAATATATTTATCTCCTGGATAAAGGACTGAAACACCATGTACCGTGGAATCGTCAAGGCCGTCACAGTGGATACGAATAAAAATGTCTGCCTTGGCATCATTGGCTATTTCGGCCCGTTTTATGCTGCCAACCAGCTCATCCTCTTTTTGTCGTGTCAAAACGACCTTAGCTCCCAGCTTAGTGAGCTCTTGCTCCAGGATCTTGGCGACTTTAAGGGTTATCGTGTATTCAAAGACACGGGATTTGATTCCTCTGGTGCCTATAGCATAGTCGGGCATCATCGTCGTGGCATTGGGGGCGATTGGCACCTTGGCCTTACTCATTTTTGACTGATGACCGGGATCAAGGCAAATGACCCTACCCTCAAGAGGCCGCTGTGTTTTAGATGATTTGGCCTGCATCGTCAGTGCTGATGCAGTCGTGTTCGAAGGGTTAGTATCGCTTGAAGGCGTGTTTTTGTCTATTGAGTCTTCTGGTGGGTCATTCGTTGAAGGAATGGCGTATTTTGTCAATACTTTCTGCTGAGTCGATTTTGATGCAAGGCCTATGGAAGACAATTCTTGGTGTGCTAACGTCCTTGGGCCGGACGATACAACCGGCGATGCTTGCCCCTGTGGGGCATTACTTGGCTGCCCGTTTTGAGGTGGTGCCGGATAGGCCGAACAGGCCGACAAGAATAAAAACATGCTTATGATACATACTAATGGAGCCAAATGCTTCAAATTTTGATCACCCTTCAAGTCAAATAGGTCCTTAACATTTTGGACGAATTAACCGCTTTGTATACTGATCAATATTTTATCGCATTATTTGGCGCAGCAACAGCTATATAACGAAACATTGGCTGGCGGATTGTACCATTTGTCAAAATTTGCTACACTAAATGTATATCAACATGTTTTTGGGAGTTGTCGCCATGGGAGAAATACTTAAAGCTTACATTGTTCCACACCCTCCAATTGTGGTTCCTGAAGTCGGAAAGGGCAATGAGAACGGGGCTTCGGCTACTCTTCATGCCTACGACCAAATTGCACGGCAAATCGGGGAGCTGGCTCCCGATGTCATCATCGTGACCACCCCACACGGGCCCGCTTATGGAGACTATATCCACATCTCAGCCGGTAAAAGGCTCACGGGCAGTTTCAGGAGCTTTGGAGCACCTGAGGTTTCCTTGGAATTTACGAACGACACGGAATTGATAGACAAGCTAACGGAAATTGCCTTGGCACATGGTATTGAAGCCGGCGGCCTCGGAACCAAAGAAAAGGAAATTGACCACGGTGCTCTGGTTCCGCTTTATTTTGTTAATAGATATTACACAAAATACCTGCTTGTGCGAATATCTATAGCAGGATTACCGCTTGAGGAGCTCTATAAATTCGGTTTCTGCATTCAAAAGGCTGTTACTCAGATGGACCGGAGGGTTGTGTTCATTGGCAGCGGAGACTTATCTCACCGGCTTAAGGATGACGGTCCTTACGGCTTTTCCCCGGAGGGCCCCGAGTTTGATAAGGCTATTGAGGAAATCGTAAGAAAAGTGGATTTCAAGCGCCTTGTTGAGCTCGACGGGGACCTCTGTGAAAAGGCCGTAGAATGCGGGCTTCGTTCATTTACCATCATGGCGGGAGCTTTAAACAGCTATGCTGTGAAGTCAAAAATTCTTTCCTACGAGGGTCCGTTTGGCGTAGGCTATATGATCGCCGAGCTGGATATCAACGGCCAGGATCTGTCAAGAGATCTTATCTCCTTTTACGAGATCAAGCGAAAGAGCGAACTTGAAGCCACCAGAAAGGCTGAAGACCCTTACGTTGCCCTTGCACGCCTGACGCTGGAGACCTTTGTTAAAAAGGGACGAGTCATAGAGATTCCAGATTATTTGCCTGAGGAGCTCTTAAGCCGCAAGGCCGGCGTGTTTGTGTCTCTAAAAAAACAGGGACTTTTAAGAGGCTGTATCGGCACTATTTCGCCCGTTACCGAAAGCATTGCGGAGGAGATTATTCAGAACGCCATCAGCTCTGGAACCCGTGATCCCCGGTTCAATCCTGTCAAAGCCCATGAGCTGGGTGACCTGGTTTACAGCGTTGACGTCCTTGGAGAGCCCGAGCCCATCAAAGATATATCCGAGCTTGACGTGGTACGCTATGGTGTGATTGTGAGCTCCGGCTATAAGCGAGGATTGCTCCTTCCAAACCTTGAAGGTGTTGATACACCCCAGCAGCAGGTGGAAATCGCACTTTCGAAGGCTGACATAAGGCCGAACGAAAGCTACTCCATGGAGCGTTTTGAGGTTGTACGCCACAGCTAATATACAACATTAAGACGGAGGATTTTATGGCTCAGGCTCAGAGAATCGATCCCAATCATAACCCTGTTCGAGCGCAGTATTATTTAAAGCTTGATGATAAGAAGGTGCACTGTGTGCTATG
>JAOABT010000629.1 GCA_026418215.1 Clostridia bacterium
ATCATATAGCTTGCAATTAACTTTTGGCCTTTGCTGAATGAAGCATATTTATCCTTCATTTCTTTAATAAGGTTTTCCATTTGTGCACCTCAAAAAATACTTTAGTACCTTTATAGGATATATTTTTGCAGGATAAAAATCAAGTTGTTGCAAAAAACTTTGGCTTTTCCATGTTTAAAGGGTGTGTAGCATTTGTGTGTCCCAATGCATATATTATTGTGGCAACAACGGTTGTGAGGTATGATATGATCTTAACTTCCTTGCAAGAGCTCGTTACCAGATTCCTATCCCAATACCTGTTCGCCGGCTTCATTACGGGGCCCCAATCCTTCCCGCACCCCCTCTCCGCCCAGGAAGAGCAGAAATATGTGGAGGATTGCAGGAATGGGGATGAAAACGCGAGAAATATTCTCATTGAACACAATCTCCGTCTCGTTGCCCATGTTGCTCGAAAATACTCCGTTACCAATGCAGATTCAGACGACCTTATTTCCATTGGGACAATAGGATTGATAAAAGCTGTGTCAAGCTATGATCCTACCAAGGGAATACGCCTTGCGACCTATGCCGCGCGTTGTATTGAAAACGAGATTTTGATGCACCTCAGGGCCTCCAAAAAGCTACAAAATGAAATCTCCCTCAATGAGCCGCTGGGAACCGACAAAGAGGGCAATGAAATTGCATTGATTGACATTCTTGGAAGCGAGGATGAGGAGGTTGATGAAAAGGTTGACCTCACCCAAAGAATCAAAAGGCTCTATGGTTTAATCAAAAGCGTTCTTGAAGGTCGGGAACAGGTGATCATCCGACTGCGCTACGGACTTTGCGGGGGGTGCGGCAAAACTCAGCGCGAGGTGGCCGAAAGCCTTGGCATTTCACGCTCTTATGTCTCCAGGATAGAGAAAAAGGCCCTAAGCAAGCTCTACGAAGGGCTTAAGTAAGCATGTTTTATATCTTTTAACGGGGGAATTGAAAGCCAAAGGTTTATTCCCCCTCTTATAACCCTACTGATCTTGGCCTGACGGACAAGCATGCCTGGAATTCATGAATAATAAGGAAAAGCCAGGCCTATCTCCTTTTGCTTTACCTCTATTATGAAGCTTTAGGCAGCATCAGGCTTTCACAGGAACAGATGTTTACTAGCTTCAACAACGAAGGCACTCACATGGTATGAGTGCCTTTTCGTTGCAATATTCGAATCAGGTTATGAGGATGTCATGTACCGCTAAGCATTAATGTTCCATACCTGTGACGTCAAGCCATAAACTACGCAGGCGGCTGCTTATTATCAGCCTTTTTGTTGTCGGGTGTTGCGGCATCGGTCGCCAGCACAACCCTTCCCCGGGACCGAAAATTACGTTCAAACCAGTTTTTGAAGGTCTCGGCCTTCAAAAGCCCTTCTACGATATATTTGAGCACCACCACAGACAATGGCCCCACAAACATACCTAACACGCCCAGCACCTGCAAGCCTATATACATTCCAAACAAGGTGAACAAAGGATGGACGCCGATCTGCTGTCCGACAATCTTAGGCTCAATGAGCTGTCTGACCAACAGGATGATGATATCCAGCAAGAGAATGGACAGACCCAGCTTGGTGTGCCCGCCAATCAGGCTGATAACGGCCCAAGGGACAAGCACTGAGCCTGCCCCCAGAATAGGCAGCACATCTACCAGCGCAATAATTAGCGCAATGAGAAGGGCATTTTCAACGCCAATAATCAGAAGGCCTACCAAAAGCTCCGAGAAAGTAATGCTCATGAGTATGAGCTGGGCCTTAAGCCACCCGAATAAAGCCACAAATATGTTATTTGCAATATTTCTGGTGCTCTTGAGCCAATCTGAAGGGATCTGTCCATCCAGAAACCTCATGATCAGGTGCTTGTCGCTGGACATAAAATAGGTGGCCAGAATGGTAACCAGAATGAAGATCAACACCTGGGGCAGCGAGAAGGCGACCTGAAAAGGAACCTGGGCCAGATCAACTATTGGCTTCAAAAGATTTTGAAGGTTGCTTGTCAGGTTCTTAACGGCATTATTGATGACATCGGTGACCTCTGGCGGCAATTGTATATAAATGCCGTTCACCTTATCCATAATCGAATTGAAGAACTTAGTGACGCTGTCGGTGTTGATTTGAAGGCTTAAATAGACACTCGTAATTTCTCTTATGAGTCTCGAGATCAGAAAATAACAAACAGAGGTAATGGAGCCTAGAACCACCAGTATAGAAAAGGCAGTGCCTATTTTACGCGGAATGCGAACCCTTTTTTCAAGAAGCTTGACCAAAGGCTCGATAAGCGAAGCAAAAAAGTACGCTACAATAAAAGGAACGATATACTTGCCTACCTTAAAAAATAAAAAGACTAAAAGAATCAGCAGGGCAACCTTTAGGATAACAAAAACCACCCTTTTAAGCCCATCATGCATAAGGAACCTCCGGGTTTTTTTAGCAAAATGATAGAACAAACAGCCTATTAGCCGCTTCCTATTTTCAATCCTATATTGGCTTGTCATGAAGTCATACGTTGCACTTATCAGATTGTTTACTGGTTGACACTATTCTATGAAGACATTTTAGAATCATTCAAGTTTTAAAGGGCTGAAAAACCCGCTGTATATAGGTGAGCTTTCCTGCAACACGGGTGCTTTCCATGAGAGAAAGCCCTCTTGCGGCAAAACTGATAGGTGACTTAAGACCGGGCTCAGGTAAACCGTTTGGGGCCAATGCCTCCCGAACCAGCGTGATATGCGGTGAATAATGCTTTTCCTTAAGGCCCGGAAGAATGGGATCAAGCGCGTTCTCCACATTCCGATGAAGTAAGAGCAGGGGCTCGCTTGGCTTGAGACCGTTCCACAGAATCATTTTATTCCCTTTATTAAATTTACCAAAGGAATCCAGGCTTAAAACAAAGGAATGGTGTTCGTTGGCAACAGATTTCACCACGGACCCTACCTTTTCGTAGACAACAGGGTCAATTTCGCCAAGAAATTTGACTGTAAGATGAAGGTTTTCAGGGTGGCTGTAATTGCCGGTTACTCCCTTGCTGCGAAGAAGCTCTTGCACACCTTTAAAGTAACCTTTCATCATCTCATCGAATTCAATGGCCAAAAAGGCTCTCATCCACCATTCCCCTTCTTTGTCGCCTCTTCAAGCAGAAAAGCCTGGTAGCTCAATTTTCTTGTGTCATACCAGGCCTAAACGCGATGTCCATTAGGTTTTATTCGTCGTCCTCTTCAAATTCGCCGTGAGCATGTCCATGAGCACCACAGCCTTGACAACAGCCATTGCAGTTTTCATACAGCATATCCTCAGTGAGACCGTTCTTGGCTTTGTAATCCTGCAAAGCGGCTGCAATTGCTTCTTCAGCCAAAACCGAGCAATGGACCTTGGCAGGCGGCAATCCGTCAAGAGCCTCCATAACGGCCTTATTGGTAATCTGCTCTGCCTCCTTGATGGTCTTTCCGATCAGCATCTCTGTCGCCATGCTGCTGGTTGCCACAGCCGCACCACAGCCAAAGGTCTTGAATTTTGCATCCTTGATAATGCCATCCTCAATCTTGAGGTACATTTTCATAATGTCACCGCACTTGGCGTTGCCAACCTGTCCTACACCGTCTGCGTTCTCTATTTCTCCCACGTTGCGGGGATTTGAAAAATGATCCATAACCTTTTCACTATACATTTTATTCACTCTCCCTTGATAAAGTCTTCATATAATGGGGACATATTGCGAAGCTTGGTGATGATCTCGCTCAGGCTGTCGACCATGTAATCGACATCCTCCTCGGTGTTGACTTCACCGAAGGAGAGACGCAGTGAACCATGAGCGATTTCATGGGGAAGGCCGATGGCCAGGAGCACGTGCGACGGGTCTAAAGAACCCGAGGTGCAGGCCGAGCCGCTTGAGGCCTTAATCCCCTTCATATCGAGCATCAGGAGGACCGATTCGCCCTCGACAAAACGGAAGGACACATTGAGGTTTCCAGGAAGTCTCTTTTCAGGGTGTCCGTTTAAGCGGATATGAGGAATTTTCTCTGATATTCCTTTATAGGCTCTATCCCTTAAGCTCTTAAGCTTTTCATAATGGGCATCCAAATTTTTAGTGGCCAGCTCAAGGGCCTTTGCAAAGCCCACGATGCCCGGTACGTTTTCAGTTCCCGCGCGGCGGTTGCGCTCTTGGTGACCGCCGTGAATAAGGCTTTCAATCTTCACACCCTTACGCATGTAAAGGATGCCGGTTCCCTTCGGTCCATAAAACTTATGGCCTGAGATGGAAAGAAGGTCTACACCAAGCTCCCGGACATTGATGGCAATGTTTCCGGCAGCCTGGACGGCGTCGCTGTGAAACAATACGCCATGCTTTTTGCAGACAGCTCCTATCTCCTTGATGGGCTGTATGGTTCCAATTTCATTGTTGGCCATCATAATGGTGACAAGAATCGTATCAGGGCGTATGGCCTTATCCACGTCCTCAGGGTTTACGAGCCCCTCTGCATCAACGGGTAAAAAGGTAATGTCATAGCCTTCCTTTTTTAAGTATTCACAGGTAGACATGACTGCGGGATGCTCTATATTCGAGGTAATAATATGCTTGCCTTTTTTACGGAGAGCTGCTGCCGCACCCTTGATGGCCCAGTTGTCCGACTCGGTGCCTGAACCTGTAAAATAAATCTCAGAGGGCTCAGCGGCGCCAATTGCTTGGGCTACGGAAGCTCTTGCGTCTTCAACAGCCTTTCTGTTGGATCGGCCTATGGAATAAATTGAAGAGGCATTGCCGTATTCCTGGGTAAAATAGGGCAGCATGGCTTCCAATACCTCAGGCTTCACATAGGTTGTTGCTGCGTGATCAAAATATATAACCTGCTTTTGCATGCGAATCGTCCTTTCTCTGGTTTTCTCGTAAACAAGTCTAGCATTGTAAGGCAATGGATAATGTGATTTAAATCACAATAAACTAAAATCAGCTAAAAGTATTATGCCGCTTATAACCAATTTCAAAACCATTGCCTCTTTAATTCTATATTAAAAAAGCAATCAGCCCTAAGCCAATTGCCTTAATGAACAAATTTTATTAAGAGGTACAAAATAAGTTTAGGCGATATGAAGCCTTCCCGCATAAGCCTCTGTTTCGTAGCGCATGGTAATCCTACCTGAATCGTGATAAAGCTCAAACAATGCTTTCAGGTCCTCAATCATGTCATCATAACCCGGTTCTCCCGGCATTGGAATGCAAGAATCTGAAAGGAGCTTGCCCTTGAGGCCTTCAAAATCGAAGGTCTGCTGATTGGGAAGAGACAACACAGAATAACAGCCTGAACCAAAAAATCTCGATGCCTCGACCTCCGAAAGCTTATTAAAAGCGCTGTTGCTGCTGTCCAGCATATACCTTTGAATGAGCTTTTCGTACTCTGACGCAAATTCGTCGCTCTCAACAGCACGTCGATTCCAAATCAGCGTAACAGTGCCGTTTGTTTTCAAAATACGTGTAAATTCTTTTCGGCATGAAGGCATATCAAACCAGTGAAAAGACTGGGCGCATGCGATATGATGGACAGAATGATCTGGAAGAGTAGTATTTTCGGCTGCGCCCTTAATGGCCACAAACCGCTGGAATTCATCGCAAAGTAGACGCTCGGAGGTCTCGCGCATGGTGTCGTCGGGCTCAATAGCAACAACCCTGCTCCCCCGCTCCAACAGCAGCCGGCTGAATAAACCAGTGCCCGAACCGATATCCGCGATGATGGATTCTCTAGAAAAACCGCCTTCATTGTAAAGGAAATCGATAAGCCTTTTTGGATAGCCCGGCCGATAACGGACATAATTTTCTACCCTGCCTGTATAACGTTCAAAGCCGCATCTGGACATCATTTCACTTCACCCTTACCGCTGCCGTTTTTGCTTTTGTAGTGCTTGATAGCATTATACCATATCTTGCATGCTTGTCATTTATTGCCTGCATATTTATGGAAGATACGCAGCTCTCTAAGGCGGAAGCCAGGAAAATTACCCTGCCTGTTAATGCATGAAAGCATTTGCTTCACTTACCTGTCATGGTATAATGATACAGATTATTTGTCGTTCCAAGGGTAAAAGTATGTTGGGAAAACTAAAACAGGAGCTATCCATGCTGTTCAAAAATAAGACCAAGTTGAAATATATTCTGGGAATCACGGCTGCGGTTGTTCTGATGGTGGTTTTGACAATCCTTCTGACACCGGCCGTCACTGAGCTTGTCAGCGACCCCAAGCATTTTGAAGGGTTTATTCATTCCTATGGAAACCTCAGCATTCTTGTCTTTCTTGGGTTTCAAATTCTCCAAGTCGTCATCGCAGCCATCCCCGGTGAATTTATTCAAATAGCCGGCGGCTATATCTTCGGTTCCATCATGGGGACAGTCTATTCCGTAATGGGTATTTTGATTGGTGCAGTCATTGCTTTTTTTGCGGCCAGGTTTTTGGGTGTAAAGCTCGTCAGCAAGCTCCTGTCTGAAAAGAGCGTGGAGAAATTTAATTTTCTATTGAATACGCGAAAATCTGAAATTATTATATTTGTTTTATTCCTGATTCCGGGGTTACCCAAGGATATTCTGGTCTATATTGCAGGGCTTTCACCCATTAAGCCCTTACGTTTTTTCTCCATCTATACGGTGGCACGGCTGCCGGGGCTCGTCGGCTCTTCGATCATCGGTGCCAATATACAAAGTCAGAACTATCTTGTGGCCATCATCGTTTTCATCGTTTCCTGCTTGTTGTTCTTTGGTGGGCTTTTAGCTCGCGAGCTCATTCTGAATAAGCTCAAAAGCCACAGCCACCAGGATGAAGCTTAGGTATTTTTCCGAAGTCTTCTAGCTTTTAGTGTATTGGATAACCGTAGCTCGAGCATAAGGCCTTTTTGCGATGAGGTTCCCGCTTTTTATAGCTTTAGCCGTATCAGTGCTGTTTAAAGCACATAAAGGTGCATCAACACGTTTTTATGTCCTTAAGATCTTCTCTATACATTCTATAGAGAACATTGAATAAACCTTTGGCGGTTATTATGAAGTAGCCTTGTTAATCATCTTTGAACTAAATTCCTTTAATTCAAATAGGCGTATCTTCGCTATCAGCCATTCTGCCTTCCACATGGCTCATGAGCTCTAGCTTCTTGGCCTCTTTGGCTGCTTCCTCTTCCCTGCCCTTTAATAAATCCCTGATTTCTGTGAGAAGGATAACCTCCTGGGTGAGCTTGACCTCTACCTTCTTTTCTTCCTTGCGCTTAAAGCGGCTGATCAGGCGGATGAAAATAAAGATGCTCAGAGAGATGAGCAGAAAGTCTACAATATTCTGAAGGAAATTTCCATACTTCATGACGGCAATCTGCTTTCCCGTTACGACATCATTGATAGGAAGTGCAGCCTCAGCCAAATTAAATCTTCCTGATATCAAGCTTAGTAGAGGGGTTAGAATATCGCCTACCAGTGACGTGACAATTTTCCCGAAAGCACCGCCGATAATAACACCGATGGCCAGATCCATAACATTTCCCTTAATCGCAAAGTTTTTAAAATCCTCAATAAATTTCTTCATTACCAATACCCTCTTGGTCAATTATTTTTCCTAGCAGATTTGAATCAGGTACTCACAGTATATGTTTCTTTTAAGTATAAACATATTTCTACTATTTCCAATGATAATGTATTTGCTTTTAATCCGTAACGTGCTGTTTAAAGCTTTAATCTTGTGCTCCTTGTCCGAACAGGATTACGAACTTCTAACTTGCAGCAGACCAGAAATGCTCATGAATAAAGGAATGCGAAGCGAGCTTTCTTCTCCCATAGCAATGTAAAAATGTTTATTGCAGCATTTTGCGGCTTTTTCTTCTTTTACTAAGCCCTTACGAAAAAATTAAACCGGGTGCATGTCAAGCATCCGGCTATTATGAACCCTTGGCATTAAGCCAATTTGTTACCGCATTCGCTGCAGAACCGGGTGCCGATAGCGCTCATGCTGCCGCATTTAGGGCACTTGACCCGAGACAGGTTGGCGCCGCAGTTGTTGCAGAACTTGCCTTGACCGCTGGGTTTCCCGCACTGGGGGGCATGTCACCTGTTTGCTTTCAATCTTCCCGTCAAATACGGTGGTATTGGCTGCCTTATTACGAATATCCTCCACCATTTTTTGAGAACGGGCATGGACAACCTCCACATTCATGCGGGGAGCACATTCAACACAGAGTCCCTCTTCCTCATTGAAATCCGATTTACACACCCATTGACGGCCCATTGACGGCCCATTGACGGCCCATTGACGGCCCATTGACGGCATTTGTGACAGGCGGTGAAAATGGCCCCTGGCCTCGTTTTGCGCCATCTCAAAGGCACGCTCATGCTCCTTGTGCCATTCAGGTGACATCCCCTCAAAACGCTCACTGAGAACATCTGCTCCTCTTTCAACGCCATAGCCGGTACGGTTGGCACCCAGCAGGGAAGCACCGATAGAAATGCCTCTGGACAAGCCTCTCAGCAGCAAGCCCTTCTTATAGGTCTGGTACTCGATAAACTGCGTTTTATAGCCGTCCTGGCAAAGGTCGCAGTAAAAGGTGAATTGGAAGCCCGCTTCAGTACTGTTATTACCGTCAGGTGTTGCAATAATCAAGGCTGTCTCCGAAATCTGGGCAGCACACTCGCCTTGGGCCAAAAGGTTATTGAAAGCATCTCTGTATGTAAATTGAATATCTTCGGCGGTAAACAAAAGGGCCTCATGCATGAGGATATCCTTTTTAAGTGTATTGTTCGGTAAGACGGTCAAAACCCTTAAGAAATCCTCATAATGACGCCCTAGGCAATAGAGTTCCAGATTGGCTCCGGAACATAAGGTCAGATAGATTCTATAGTCCTTTCCTTCGAAAGATACAATATCTCTGAAGGCAAAGTTGATGCTTTTACGGGAAGCGGTGGTCACTTTAAAGCTGTCTTCAAGAAAGACCGCCGTTCCTTCCTCTGACAGGGAGGAATTGTCCGGGTTCATCAGCTTGAATTCAAGAGGATAGTCAAGCTTCAATTCACTTGGGTCAAGCGTAACGTCCTGCTGAGCATTTGCCGTATTCTCAGAATCATTCGTAAACCCGGACATCATCAGCATCTCGCGATATGGTAAATTTTTGTTATTATACCATACCTCTGGGCTTAGTTACCTGCACTCTCGTACTTTTTTATTCCCACATTCCAAACAGAATAGCCTATGGTAAAGAAGACTATAGCGCAGATGACCGTCGCAATAACACCATAGAAGAAGGTCTCCTTACCAAGGAACCAGCTAGCCGGGATGAAGGCTGTAAAGGCAAAAGGCACAACAAATGTCAAAACTACGTTGATGAACTTGTTGTAGATGGTCATGGGATACTTGGTGAAGTTGGCCATCTGATAGGCGATAAACAGGATCGATTGGCTGCGCTTGATCCAGAAGGCGATAGAGGCAAAAATCAACTTAACCGAGCTGTAAATCACCGAGCCCGCCAGAACCACAATAATAAAGCCAATGATCTCCCATGCACCCACATGAACAGTCAGGTTAGCCAGTGCCACCGAAACGAAGCCAACACCCACGATCATTTCACCAAAGGCATCGGGCTGGAAACGGTCAGCACAAAGATAGAACAACGGGTTCATAGGTCTTAACAGATATTTGTCAAAATCACCACGTACCACAATTCTTCCCGCAAGCAACCACAGGTTGTCAGTTACCAAGTGGTCAATGGCGCGTGGAAGGTTGGCATAACCATAGATGAACAGCAGCTCATAGAAGGTCCAGCCATTCAACGAGGGTATAATAT
>JAOABT010000061.1 GCA_026418215.1 Clostridia bacterium
TGATAAGGATTACTTACCCCTAACTGAAGAGCAGAAATCTGCCATGAAAGACAAAGATATTGAAAATTGGGAAAAGAAAGCAAAAACAGGCTTACTTCACAACGATAGCATATTACAGCAAATTACAATTTCCATGAGAAAATCACTAAGTGAACCTGTACAGGGTGTCGGACTTACGCTTAAGGATCTAGGCATTCAGTCTAGGTCGTATGCCGACAATGGAAAGCTTTATCTTGATGAAGATAAACTCAAGAGTATCCTAAAAAGTAAACCTGACGAAGTCAGAAAGTTGCTCAATGGTGTATCGGAAGATAATCCTAAATATGACAGAAATCTTTCTACAGAACAAAGGCAAAACCGATATAGCAAATCGGGTATTTTTCAAAGATTATCTGATCTGATTGAAGATAACATATCCCTTGTCAGCAACAAATATGGACAAAAGGGAATACTTTTAGAAAAAGCAGGTATAGAGGGGGATACAACAAGCAGCGATAATATCATTACGGATGAAATTGAACAGTATGATAAGAAGATTACAGCGTTAACAGAGAAGCTAGCCCAAAAGGAAGAAAACTACTACGCTAAATTTACGAAACTTGAGCAGGCTCTTTCAAAGATGAACCAGCAGAGTTCATGGTTAGCTAGTCAATTTGGAGGAAATGGTTAACAACTAGTTATAAACAAATAGGGGGAAGGATTATGATAGCTTACAACGCTTTTAATCAGTACAAGGAAAACTCCATTAATACAGCGAGTCCAGAAGAGCTTACGTTGATGCTTTATAATGGGCTTATAAAGTTTGTTATGCGAAGCATCGACAGTGTTGAGAAAGGTAACAAAGCTGAGGCTCATACGAACATCATCCGCTCACAGGAAATCATTACGGAATTCAGACAAACCCTAGATATGCGCTATGAGCTTTCTCACAGCTTGGATTCCATTTATGATTATCTTTTTAGAAGACTTGTTGATGCCAATATTCGTAAGGACAAAGCCATCCTCGAAGAAGTTCTCGGCTTCGCCAAGGTCTTAAGAGATACCTGGGAGCAGGCCATGAAGATTGCCAAGCATCAGGTTAAGAAGCCCGAAACCGTCCAGGCCTGATAGGAAGAATTTATGGAAGCTAAGGATTATGTCCAAAGACTCAATGAGATAAGTGCAAAAAAGCTTGCCCTTGTGGAGGAGCTCGTGCTTTACAGCCGCAATCAGAAAGAGCTGATTACGGGTGACAGGCTTGAGGAGCTTGAGGCGCTGCTTTCTCAAAAGCAGCAGAGAATGGATGGCATCGATAAGCTGGACGAACAGTTTACGATCTATGCTTCAAGGCTTAAGAGCATGCTCTCATTAAATTCCTTCGAGAATTTGCCCAGATACAATGTTCCAGGGACTACTGAGCTCAAAGCGCTTGTTTTAAAAATTAACCAAAAGCTTACGGAGCTAAAAGCTTTGGAAGACGAGAATATTGCTATGGTCAAGGACGAGATGAGGGACACTCAGGACAAGATCAAGCATAATACAGCCTTTAAACGGGTGACAGGAGCTTATTACCCTGCTGCCCCCCAAATGCCCTCAGTTTATTTTGACAAGAAAAAGTGATATGCAGCGCGAGGTGCACCATGGCTCATCAGGAATGTGCGAGATGTCATCGCCTTTTTGAAAGAGTTGCTTTTGAAGAAGTCTGTCCTGTTTGTCTGCCTATTGAAGAAGAGGAATTCGGCAAGATAAAAGAATATCTTATGTGTCATCAGGGGGCCAGCTCAACCGAAGTGATGACGGAAACCGGAGCTTCTCTGAAATCCATTAAGCGGTATCTCAGGGAAGACCGCCTGCAGATTGTGGGAGACAATAAGGGCTTCATCAAGTGCGACGTCTGCGGAAAACCGATAAACAGCGGCCGTTATTGTGATGCCTGCTATAAGGAAAGGGTTTCCGGTCAGAGTACCAAAGCGTCACCCTCCAAGGGTGGCTTCATCAAAGATTCGGAGGAATCCCAAAAGGAAAAGCAAAAAGGCATGCAATTCGGATTTAAACGGGATCGTAAGGGGTAGCAGTGAATCACCCCTTATTTTTTTTGAGCTTTTCTGATATAATGGGGGGCGCAAAAGCAAATTCACAATTAAGGCGGAACCAAAGGATGACGAGAGTCATAAAAGCGGATGATCAAAGCGGGATAGCAAGCGCAGCCAAAGCCTTGTCAGACGGCGGCCTTGTCGCTTTTCCCACAGAAACTGTCTACGGCTTGGGGGCCGATGCACGCAACAGCGAGGCCGTTAAGGCTATTTACAAGGCAAAGGGAAGACCATCGGATAATCCGTTGATTGTTCACATTTCTAACAATTCTCAGCTAAATGAGCTGGTTTCGAAGATACCCGAAAAGGCCGCTTGCCTAATGGAAGCCTTTTGGCCCGGTCCATTAACCCTGGTATTCGAGAAATCAGACAAGATACCCCAAATCATTACCGCAGGTCTTGATACTGTGGCCATACGCCTTCCTCAGAATGATGTGGCGCTTAAGCTCATTGAAATGTCAGGAGTTCCTGTGGCCGCACCCAGCGCCAATGTCTCGGGACGGCCAAGCCCTACCTGCGCAGGTCACGTTATCGAGGATTTGGCAGGTAAAATTGATTACATCATTGATGGTGGGCCTTGTACCGTTGGAGTAGAATCCACGGTTCTGGATATCACAACGGACCCGCCTGTCATATTAAGGCCCGGTGGTATTACGCGTGAAATGCTCGAAAGTGTCATTGGGCCGGTTGAGGCTGACACGGTTTTGAAGGTTGAGGGAAACAGCAAACCCCGTTCACCCGGCATGAAATACCGCCATTACTCACCCAAAGCAGAAATGCTGCTGGTTTCGGGTGAACAAAATGCAGTTGCTTCCACAATTAATAGGCTTGCTCGTGGTTCCAGCGAAAAAGGTCTCAGGGTGGGGGTTTTAACAACGGAGGAAATGTCAGGCAGTTATCGTGTGCCTGTCATCGTAACCGCCGGAACACTCAAAAGTCCCGAAACCATTGCCGCAGGGCTTTACGCCGCTCTCAGGAAATTCGATGATGAAAAAGTGGATATAATCTACTCTGAAACCTTTGAGGAGCAAGGGCTGGGACAGGCCATCATGAATCGTCTTAAGAAGGCAGCCTCGGGCAAAATAATAGAGGCAGAAAAGGATTTTTAGCTATGAAGAAAAATGTTTTATTCGTCTGCACAGGCAACACCTGCCGAAGTCCAATGGCTGAAGCCCTTATGAAAAATCTATTGATGGACCGTGCCGATCTTTCAAAAGTATATTCCGTCTCGTCGGCAGGAGTTTACGCCTTTGAGGGTGACCCGGCCAGCAAGGAGGCCATCACGGCAATGGCCGAGGAATTTGGAATCAGTCTCTCCTCTCATCGCGCCAAGGTGCTTGATGACAAGGATGTTCACAGCGCCTTCCTCATTTTGACTATGACGGCCCATCACAAGGAAATGATTCTCGATATCTATCCCGAGGCAGCCGACAAGGTATACAGCCTTAAGGAATTTGCCGAAATAGACACAGACATGGCTGATATTCTCGATCCTTACGGAGCTGATATCGAAACCTATAAGGAATGCGCGCTTGAAATCGAGGCTACGCTTATGAATCTGGTCGAAAAATTGGAAACCCTGTGAATTCGTTTTTGACAACGAGGACCTATTACTATAGAATCTATGTAAAGGAAGGGGGAAGTGCTTTGAGGATTGCCTTAGGAAGTGACCACGGTGGTTTTGAGCTCAAGGAAAGCATCAAGGCCTACCTGACCCAAAAAGGACATGAGGTTTCCGATTTTGGAACCTACAGCACCGATTCCGTAGATTATCCCAAGTATGCACTTCAGGCTGCACGTTCGGTCAGCAACGGCGAATGTGAGAAGGGTATTTTGGTGTGTTCGACGGGAATTGGTATTTCCATCGCCGCCAACAAAGTGCGGGGTATCCGCGCGGCGCTGTGTCATGACTTGTTATCAGCGAGGCTGACCAGAGAGCATAATAACACCAATGTACTGGCAATGGGAAGTTTTATCGTGGGTGAAAAGCTTGCATTCGCAATTGTGGATACCTGGCTTGACACCCCGTTTTCAAATGAGGTCAGACATCAGAGAAGAATTGATGCCATAACGGACATCGAAAAGGATTATTTAAAATAGTTAACGAAAGACTTGGAGGGCTTATAAGATGAACAATGTTTTTGTTTTCGATCACCCACTCATTCAACACAAGGTTTCGCTTCTTCGTGATAAGAACACAAGCGGCAAGGAATTCCGTGAGCTCGTTTCTGAAATTTCCATGCTGATGGGCTATGAGGTTACCAGGGACATTCCCTTGAAAGAAGTAGAAATTGAAACACCTGTAGGGCTTGCAAAGACTAAAATCATTTCCGGTAAAAAGCTTGCCTTCGTGCCCATATTGAGAGCAGGACTCGGAATGGTTGACGGGCTTTTGAAGCTTGTTCCCATGGCCAGAGTAGGACATATCGGACTTTACAGGGACCACGATACGTTAGAACCCGTTGAATACTACTGCAAGCTGCCCGAGGACGTTAGCGAGCGCGACGTTGTTATTCTCGACCCCATGCTCGCAACCGGTGGTTCAGCGGTGGACGCCGTAAAGTTCATGAAGAACTATGGCGCAAAGACCATCAAGTTCGTCTGTCTCATCGCATCAAAGCAGGGTGTTGAAAGACTTAACCGCGAGCATCCTGATGTGGGCATCTACTGCGCAGCAGTCGATGAATGCCTCAACGATGTCGGATACATTGTTCCGGGTCTTGGCGATGCCGGCGACAGATTGTTCGGAACCAAATAATGAATTGAGCTTATATTAATAAGGTTGGGGGACAAAACAATGCGCCCATCATGGGATGAGTATTTCATGGGGATTGTGGAGCTGGTGAAAACCCGTTCCACCTGTTTAAGAAGGCAGGTCGGTGCGCTTATTGTCAAAGACAAGCGCATTCTGGCCACAGGCTATAACGGTGCTCCGGTCGGATGCAAGCATTGTCTCGAAACGGGTTGTATCCGCGAAGAGCTTGGCGTGCCCTCGGGCCAGCGCCATGAGATCTGCCGCGCCACACATGCCGAACAGAATGCCATCGCACAGGCGGCCTATTCAGGAACAAGCGTCAAAGACGGCATCCTATATGT
>JAOABT010000082.1 GCA_026418215.1 Clostridia bacterium
TATCGTGGTTGCCCCATTGGATATCGACGACGTTGTATTCCATCAGCGCATCCATGATGAGCTCAGCACCTGGGCCTCTGTCGAAGATATCGCCCAGAATGTGCAGCCTGTCCACGGCGAGCTTCTGAATGAGCTTGCAAAGCGCGATGACGAAAGCGTCTCCGCTTCCTGTATCTATAACGGTTTTAATGATTTGATTGTAATAATCTTCCTTGTCCCGGTCGTTCTGCTCATGGAGGAGCTCCTCGATAATATAGGCGAAATCCTTGGGCAGCGCTTTTCTTACCTTGGAACGGGTATATTTCGAGCTGATAATTCTGCAGACCTTGATAAGCCTCCGGAGCGTAACCCCATACCATTCTTCCATATTGGGCTCAACGGCCTTGATCAGGTTGAGCTTTTCCTCGGGGTAATAAATCAGTGTTAAGAGCGAATTTCGCTCCCGGGCGTGGAAGGTGGCGCCGAAGACCTCGTTGACCTTATGCTTGATAACGCCTGAAGCGCTTTTGAGCATATGGGTGAAGGCTTCGTATTCGCCGTGGATATCACTTAAGAAAAACTCCGTACCCTTTGGAAGGTTAAGAATGGCCTGCAGATTGATAATCTCGGAGCTTGCGGCGCGCATGTCGGGATACCGTGTGGCCAAAAGTTCAAGATACTTATGCTCACTGTCTTTCAATTCGGGTTTTATAGGGCTCATAGGGATACGCTCCTTCATGAATTAGTCCGTACAAGCTGCCGAGTCTATGTTAATATTTTCCCCTCAATTAAGCAAGAAAATCATTTATTCTCACTTCTCTCACGATTCATGACGGGAAAGCCTGCAATAACGTCAAAATCGCTCCATAGATCAAATTGGGCCTCGGAGTGCTTCATATCAATGGGTTCCAAAGTGAGCCGCCCGGTTTTTTATCATACGTCTCTCCTTTAATGAAACAAATTCCAGCTTAAAGAGCAATTATATCAAAAGCGTAAAGGGGCTGCGACGGTGGTCTGCACCATAGAACTTACCTAGCCGCTAACCCGACGCTCACCGTGTTAAGGCAAGCAGATCACTTAAATTGGATGATTAAAAAAGCATCCAATTGGATGTTTTCTAGAGGAATAATCTGTAATATGCTATAATTGGACTAATCCAAATGGTTCCATCGGGAGGTCGCCATGCAGCTAAAAATTGATCGTGAGTCCAGAGTGCCTATTTATTTACAGCTTAAAAACCAGCTTCGCTCTTTAATTTACAGTGGCGAGCTGAGTGCCGGCAGCCAGCTTCCACCCGAGAGAAAGCTGGCAGACAGCCTTGGCCTTAACCGCACTACGGTATTGACAGCCTACCGCGAGCTTAAAGCCGATGGGCTGGTGGATTCTCATGTTGGTAAAGGCACGGTGGTGCTTCCGGTTTTATCCGAGGTTTCAGACCGCTACGACGGCTATGAGGTGCCATCCTTCCGGCAGTTTTTCAGTCAAACAGCGGAAAGAGCCAATGAGCCTCTTTTAAGAGATCTGCTTCAGATGGCCAACCGCAAGGATATCATCTCTTTTTCAGCGGGTATCTCGTCCATGGACAATGACCCTGTTGAAGCACTGATGGGACTTGAAAAAGAGCTTCTGGAGCAGCCCGAACATTTTGCCCTGAAGCACACGCCAACCGAAGGGCTTCCATCCCTTAGGCAAAACATTGCAAAGCTCATGAGAGAGCGTGGAACCAATGTCTCGCCCGATGAGGTTTTGGTGCTTTCTGGTTCACAGCAGGGAATTGCCCTTTCGGCAGAGGTATTTATTGACCCGGGAGATGTGGTGCTGGTTGAAGAGCCCTCTTTTTTCAGTGCACTGCAGATATTTAATGCAGCAGGTGCGCGAGTTGTCGGGGTGCCGGTTGATGAAAACGGTATGAAGGTGGATGTCCTCGAACAGCTTCTCAAGCGTCATAGGCCAAAGCTCATTTATACCATGCCAACCTTCCAGAATCCCAGTGGCATAACCATGAGTCTGGAACGCAGAAGGCGCTTGCTTGAGCTTGCTTATCAGGAAAAGGTCCTGATTCTGGAAGATGACCCTTATGGGGAAATACGCTTTGAAGGCCCCCGGCTTCCGTCACTCCTCGAGTTGGATGCTTACGGCTATGTGATTTATCTCAGCACCTTTTCTAAGATTCTGTTTCCCGGCATCCGCATTGGCTGGATGGTCGCCCACAAGCAAGTGATTCATCAGTTTACCATGCAGAAGCAGCTCTGCGATCTCCATGCCAACAGCATTTCACAGTGGATTGTCGACAGGTTTTTAGAAAGCGGTAGCTACGCGGAGCATGTTGAAAAGCTCCGTAAGGAATATAAAGAAAAGCGGGATATCATGGTGGAGGCCCTAATGAATAGTAGCATCAAGGGGCTCGAGTGGACCAAGCCTTTAGGGGGCTTCTACGTGTGGTGCAGACTCCCTGAGGGAACACCGCATATGGCGCTTTTGGTGAACGCGGCCGACAGGGGCGTGAGTTATATACCGGGAACGGCCTTCTTCACAGGAGGCAGAGGCGGAGGCTATATGCGCCTCAATTACACCTACCCTGACAAAAAAGACATCACAACCGGAATTCAAAGACTAAAAGCGGCCATTGAAGCGGTTAGCCGCCAACCCGGAAAAGCCACCGAGGGACTGACCGATATCAAGCCTATTGTTTAGCTGATATCGAGCCTATTGTCTCATTAAAGGAGGAAAAATTGATGTTAAGTCCAACCATGTTCTCGGGCCGCATGAAATACATGCGAGCCTCCGAAATACGTGAGCTTCTGAAAGTGACCGAAAAGCCTGAAATCATTTCCTTTGGGGGAGGCTTGCCTGCTCCCGAGCTTTTCCCCATACAGGAGCTCTATGAGCTGACAGCTGAGCTGATTTTAAAACAAGGAGCCAAAGCGCTTCAATATTCCACTACCGAAGGACACACTCCCTTACGCCAGAAAATAGCCGATCGCATGGATAAAATCTTCGGTGTATCACTCTCGGTCAAGGATATTCTTATAAGCTGCGGTTCCCAGCAAGCCCTGGATTTGATTGGAAAGGTCTTTATTGATCAGGGGGATGACGTCTTTCTGGAAAGCCCCTCCTATTTGGGCGCTATCAATGCTTTCAGGGCTTATGAGCCGAATTTTGTGGAGGTGGCAACCGATGATGACGGCATGCTTCCGGAAGCGCTCGAAGCTGCCCTCAAGTCTTCAAAAAGACCTAAGCTCCTCTATATGGTGCCGGATTTTCAGAACCCATCCGGCCGAACCTGGAGCCTTGAGCGGAGAAAAGCCTTGGTGAGCCTGGCTGAGCGTTATGGCATCGTTGTTGTGGAGGATAATCCCTATGGCGAGCTTCGATTTGAAGGCAGTATGCTGCCCTCGGTCAAATCCCTGGATAAGTCGGGGCTTGTTATCTATCTCGGCACCTTCTCAAAGACGCTTTGCCCGGGCATGCGCATCGGCTGGATCGCAGCATCCGCACCCATTATGGAAAAGCTCGTATTGGTGAAGCAAGGCGCCGACCTCCATACCTCCACCACGAGCCAGATGCAAATCGACCTCTTCCTTGAGAGGTATGATTTGGACAGTCATATTGAAGTCATCCGCAGGGAGTATAAAAAAAGAAGAGACACGCTGCTTGGTGCCATGGAGCGATACTTTAACACTGACATCAGCTTTACACGGCCCATGGGAGGGCTGTTTACCTGGGCGCAGCTGCCCGAGGGCATGGACAGCCGGCTTATTTTAGCTAAGGCTATCGAGCAGAATGTTGCCTTTGTACCCGGGGGCTCGTTCTTCCCCTGTAATCCTCGCCACAATACCATGCGACTGAATTTCTCGAATATGCCGGAAGACAGGATTGTGGAGGGCATAGAGCGCTTATCAAAGGTGCTTCGGCAGATGCGCCCGTGAAGTCTGATTAGAGCCGGATTAAACCTGGATGAGAATTGGGTTCCAGATATAGCCATAGCCTTTTGATGATGATAAAATGGGGAAAAACAACATTTCTTGGTGAGGTGCGAGATGCCTAAAAAATTGATTATCATCGGTGCTGGAATTGCGGGGCTTTCCGCCGGCTGCTACGGTCAAATAAACGGCTACGACACGGAGATTTATGAGATGCACAGCATTCCCGGTGGCTTATGTACGTCGTGGCATAGAAAGGGCTATGTTTTTGACGGATGCATTCACTGGCTTATGGGCGTACGCCCCGGCACCTCTTTTTATAAATACTGGCAGGAGATTGGCGCACTTGAAGGCATGCGATTCCTGCACCATAACCTGCATTTGCAGATTGAGGATCGGGAAGGGCACAGCATAGCACTCGGAGCCGATATTGATGAGCTCGAAAAAAATCTCATTGCACTGTCTCCCGAGGATGCGGAATCCATAAAGAAGCTTACCGAAGGCGCCCGTAAGCTTAAGACCATGAAAATGCCCATGGATAAGCCCCAGGACATGTACTCCTTACTCGATATTTTTGGTATGCTTCGTGCCATGGGGCCACTCATGAAGGATATGGTCAAGCTTAATGCCATCAGTATCGGTGAATTTGCAAGCCAGCTCAAAAGCCCTTTCCTCAGGGAAGCCATCATGGGCATCATGCCTACGGAATATCCGCTGATGATCTATGCCATGGTGCTGGCTACCTATTCCAACCAAGACGCGGGCTGGCCTATGGGTGGTTCTTTGGCTTTTGCTCGAGCCATCGAGAAAAGCTACCTCAAAAAGGGCGGAAAGATTCGCTATAATACCAGGGTTGAGAGCATTATAGTGGAAGACAATAAGGCCGTGGGGGTAAAGCTGGAAAATGGTGAAATTAAGCGTGCTGACTTTGTGTTATCAGCAGCAGACGGGCACACCACCATCTACAAGATGCTTGGAGGAAGGTACAAAAATGAAGCCATTGACAAGCTCTATGCCGAAACCCTCCTCGCTCCGACCTCTGTTCAGGTTTCACTGGGTGTGGACTGCGATCTATCAAAGGAGCCCATTGCCGTCAGCGTCAAGCTTGAAAAGCCCTTAAAGATTGGGAATGTTGAAAACAAATACTTTAACTTCCGCCATTATGGGTATGACCCCGGTATGGCACCTCAAGGAAAGTCTGCGGTAACCTCCGTGCTATACTCGGATTATGATTACTGGGCCGAGCTCTATAAGGACCAAGAGGCCTATAAGGCAGAGAAGCAGAAGATAGCCGATGCCTTCATA
>JAOABT010000271.1 GCA_026418215.1 Clostridia bacterium
CTTCCCCTTTTCAATGAGGGTTGGCACAAGTCTATATAGCATGGCCAAAATCAAAGTCCTGATCTGGTAGCCGTCATAATCTGCATCGGTACAGATGATAATTTTATCCCAGCGCAGGTTATGATAATCAAAGGTGCTTAAATCCTTGTTATGCTTGCTGCGAATCTCAACCCCGCACCCCAGAACCTTGATAAGGTCTACAATAATATCATTCTTAAATATGGTGTCATATTCAGCCTTCAGGCAGTTTAGGATTTTACCCCTGACAGGCATGATAGCCTGGAATTCGCTGTCCCTTCCCATTTTACAGGAGCCGAGCGCCGAGTCACCTTCCACGATGTAAAGTTCTCGAACCGTAATGTCCTTGGTACGGCAGTCTACAAACTTCTTAACGCGGCTTGCGATGTCCATAGCGCCGCCAAGCTTTTTCTTAACGTCAATTCGAGCCTTTTCGGCAGATTCGCGGCTTCTTTTGTTAATGAGAACCTGGTTCGTAATCCGATCGGCCTCTTCCTTGTTTTCAATGAGGTAGACCTCCAGCTGCTGGCGCAGGAAGTCTGTAATGGCCTCCTGGATGAATTTGTTGCTGATGGCCTTTTTGGTTTGGTTCTCGTAGCTGGTCATGGTCGAGAAGGTGTTTGTTATGAGAATCAAACTATCCTCTATATCGTTAAAGGTTATCTTGTTCTCGTTCTTATTATACTTATTACTGTTTTTGAGGTATTTGTCGAGCTCGTTTACAAAAGCAGTTTTGACGGCCTTGTCGGGAGCACCGCCGTGCTCCAGCCAGCTGGAATTGTGATAGTACTCAATTCTGTTGATTTCATTGTTAAAGCAAAAGGCAATCTGCATTTTGACCTTATATTCAGGCTTGTCCTCGCGGTCACGGCCGCGGGCAGTACCCTCATAGAAACGGGTCGAGCTGATGCCCTTATCCTGATTGAGCTCATTGACATAGTCCACAATACCGTTCTCGTAGACAAAGGTATCGGTATTGCCGCTTTCCTCATCGGTGAACTCGAAAACAAGACCGGCGTTGACAACGGCCTGCCTTTTCAGAACATCTCTGAAATACTCAACAGGAATGCGAATGTCTGTGAAGACCTCGCGGTCGGGCTTCCAGGTTTGGATGGAACCCGTATGCTCATAATTGTATTTGGTTTTCTTAAGGCCGCCGATATTCTGCCCCTTTTCGAAATGAAGCTCATACTTGAAGCCATCCCGGAATACGGTAACATCCATATATTCCGAGCTGTACTGGGTGGCGCATGCCCCCAGGCCATTAAGACCGAGGGCAAATTCGTAGTTCTCACCCGAGTTGTTGGAATACTTGCCGCCGGCATAAAGCTCGCAGAAGACAAGCTCCCAGTTATAGCGCTCTTCCTTTTGGTTGTAATCAACAGGAATACCACGCGCCTGGTCCTCTATAGTTATGGAATAATCCTTGTGGCGGATAACGCGAATCAGCTTTCCATGGCCTTCGCGCGCCTCGTCGATGGAGTTGGACAGAATTTCGAAGAAGGAATGCTGACACCCCTCAAGTCCGTCAGAGCCAAAAATGACCGCAGGTCTTAGCCTGACGCGGTCAGCTCCCTTTAGAGAGGTAATACTTTCATTACCGTAGTTTTGCTTTTGCTTGGACATTGTGTCACTCCTAGTTTTGCGACCAGGTTTACCTCAAGCGTTCCTAGATCAACGTCTCCCGTGCAGCTTATGGTGACCCCGTCAAATTCTTTTGTCATTTTTATCTCTGTTTTTCCCTTTTTATACTGTGCGTAGGCTTCGGCAAAAAGGAGTCCGCATAAGCCTGTAGCCTGCTTCTCAGTCAAAATCGACTTTAGATAGGTCTTAGCCATTTTGGTGACCTTGCCGATGTCTTTAAAATCAACATCATCCATGAGTGTGGTATCTGCCTGTATTTTGACAGCCACGTTTTTGGTGTTCTTGGTAACGCAGATGACGACGGCACCATCATCGGACGAACGTGTCAGCTTCGTATTCCTTCCAAGGCTTGCGGCCAGCTTTTTCATCCCGTCATTCAAGGTTTTCGCCATCTCTGTCTGGGTCCTTTGCATGGCCTTGGCGTCGAGGCTTGTTAAGCCGACCAAAGCCATGACCGAGCTCGGGTTGAGGGTGGCGAGAATGAGGAGTGTGCTTAAGAATAGACTTAATAATGATACCAGTATTTTTTTGCTCATAGCAGTATCCTCCTTAATAAGTTTTTCCATTTTACTATGTCCAGTTTAAGAAGAAATTTGCATATGAGCTTTTATTATTTTACCAAACATTTGTTCCAGTTGCAAAACTATGTTCCAAAAAGCCAACTTTTCGCCCACCATGAGATATCTTTCAGCTCCTTTGTATTGCCGTAGATTGTAAACTCGCTCCCTAAATACTCTTTTATATTCATCCTAAAGCGGGTAAAAATTTTTTTAGAAAATCCCTTGACAATCCGAATTGTATTACTGTACTATTGTATTAAGCACTTAATACAATAGTACAGAGGAGTGATGCTATGTCATGGGACTTAAAATCAGATAGACCCATCTATGCGCAATTGATTGAGCAGATTACACTGAAGATATTTTCAGGTATTTACCCTGTAGGCTCAAAGCTTCCCTCGGTTAGGGATATGGCACAAGAAGCGTCCGTCAATCCCAACACGATGCAAAAGGCTCTGGCCAAGCTTGAAGAGGACGGACTCATCGTCACACACCGCACAAGCGGCAGATCGGTAACGGAGGATGCAAAAATGATTAAACTGGCTAAAAACAAGCTTGCACAAGAACAAATATCCGAGTTTCTTGAAAAGATGCAGAAGCTTGGCTTCGATAACGAAGAAATGCTTTCGATCATGAACACCATGTTAGAGGAGATGAAAAAGAAATGAGTGCAATTTTGGAATGCAGTAACCTCACAAAGGTCTATGGGACAAAGCAGGCTCTTACCAATGTGAATTTAAGGCTTGAAAGAGGACGCATCGTTGGCCTTCTGGGACCGAACGGAAGCGGAAAGAGCACCTTTATCAAGCTTTGCAACGATCTGTTGACACCTACAAGCGGATCTATCCATATCGGAGGTATGAAGCCCGGAGTTGAGACCAAGAAAATGGTATCCTACCTCCCTGAGAGAACTTATCTCAATGATTGGATGAGTGTCAGCCAGATTATTGACTTCTTCAAGGATTTCTACGCCGACTTCAAGCCCGAAAAGGCTTACGATATGCTCAAGCGTCTCAACATCAACCCGACCGATAAGCTGAAGACCATGTCGAAGGGTACCAAAGAAAAGGTCCAGCTCATCCTGGTTATGAGCCGTGAAGCGGATCTTTACCTGCTCGACGAGCCCATAGGCGGTGTTGACCCTGCAGCCCGCGATTATATCCTGGATACCATTATTAAAAACTATAACGAAAACGCCACCGTCATCATTTCAACCCACTTGATCTCTGATGTTGAGAAAATCCTTGATGACGTGATATTCCTTAATAATGGCCAGATTGTTCTTACCTCTTCTGTGGATGACATCAGAGACAAAAATGGAAAATCCGTCGACGCTTTATTCAGGGAGGTATTCAGATGCTAAGCAAGCTTTTAAAATATGAAATCAAGGCCACTGGCCGCAGTCTTCTTCCTTTATTCCTGGCGCTTATCGTTTTCGCCATTATCAACAGAGTCATAACGACAGTATCCGGCGATGCAGCCAACACGCCTTCGGCCATCAGTATGC
>JAOABT010000279.1 GCA_026418215.1 Clostridia bacterium
GCATAGGACCAAATAAAGTCCGATGCTGTAAGGGGTGATGCGAACAAGCGCATAAGATAGGAGGTACTCCTATCCTTGGAGATGAGGGTGCCTGCAAACAAAGAGATGAAGGAGAGCCCGAACACAGCTATGCCTGGGGCCAGCTTGTCGATGGCAAACAGGCTTACAGGAATATTGGCCTGTATGGCCGAGAGCAGGAACAGGATCACAAGCGGAAAGCCTAGACCGAATGCCAGATTCAAAGGATCCCGTACAATCTCCTTTTGGTTGCGTGATGCAAATACTAAAAATCTCATAGCTTTACCCCCGATTCTGTAGCAAGCGCGACAAAAGCGTCTTCAAAGGATTTGGCACCTGTCTTTTTCATGAGCTCGGCAGAGGTGCCAATTGCCTTCAGCTGGCCCTTGGCCATGACTCCGATCCTGTCTGAAAGGGCTTCGGCTTCCTCCATGTAATGGGTCGTCAAGATGATGGTAATCTTGCCTTTAAGCTTTTCAATAGCTGCCCAAAGCTCGCGGCGCGCAATAACATCGAGCCCCAGGGTCGGTTCATCAAGAAAGAGTATTTTAGGATTGGAGATCAAGGCCATTGCGATGCTCAAGCGTCTCTGGGTTCCGCCGGACAAGGTCTTGGCACGGTTTTTTGCAACCTCTGTAAGACTAAAGGTTTCAAGCATTTCTTCCGCCTTTTTCATGGCGGTTTTCTTATCGCTTCCATAAATACCGGCAATGAGCTCAAGATTTTCTCTTACGGTTAAGTTTCGGGCAACAGCAGTTTCCTGGGGTGAGACATTAATCTTTTCCTTGACGGCCTGAGGGTTTTTGACAATACTGTCGCCGAGTAAAACCGCATCACCGCTTGTAGGGGCGTCCAAACAGGACAGCATCTTAATGGTGGTGGTTTTGCCTGCTCCGTTTACGCCCAAGAGTGCAAACAGCTCTCCTTGATTAATTGAGAGGTTGAGACTGTTTACCGCAGTCTTTTCTTTAAACCGCTTCGTCAGATTTAGGGTTTCAATAGCAGTCATTCCTCGTCCTCCTTGATTTCCTTTGCATTAAAAATATCCTTTGCGAAATGAAGAAAGTCCTCACTTTTCACGATAGCTAATCCTTGAGCTTCATCCCCTAAAATCATCAGACTGTCTCCGGGGTTGATGTTGAATATTTTGCGTGCTTCCTTGGGAATGACAATCTGGCCTTTTTCTCCCACCTTCACGGTGCCAAAAATATGTTTTCCATTAGGACCTGCCATGGATAAACCTCCAACAATTCTAACAAGTATAACTAGTTATACTAGTATAACTAAGAATACCATGGAAGCCTTAACCAAGCAAGAGGTAAATCTCAAAAGCAGGCATGATTTTGAATGGTACGGGCAGATTAGGATAAAAAAGCCCGGAGAAGTGAGCTTTATGGACAATACACTGGTACTGGATCTCTTCAGAACCCTTAACGGTTGTCAAGAAAAAAGTGCTTAGATGCCATAGTCACCTTGGAAACAGCACCTGTTCGAGAGAAACTGAAGCCCGCCTCCTTAATGTGCTTCACAAAAAAGGGAAGAAACTTATATGAAGCCTGGTGCCGCTATCAGGAATGCATTCCTGCTTGGCTAGGTTTAAAGACTTACATTCTGAAGGATACCGGGAGAAGCTCTTTGGTGCTCCTTTATGATACAGTACAGCTTAAGGGCGCTTTATCGCATTACAAGGTGAATAACTTTCTTCATAGCTTTGGTTATTCAAGGTGCGATGGGCTTCAAGATTATCTTTCAGTTCTCAAGCAGCGCTTCCGTTCTGATTTTCCCCATGAGGTTGGCGCTTTTCTGGGCATACCCGTGGAGGACGTTGAAAGCTTTATACGGCTTAAAGGAAAGCAGTACCTGTTTTGCGGCTATTGGAAGGTTTATCATGAGCCTGGACGTGCAAAGAAGCTGTTTGAGGGCTTTGATCAGGCCAAAGCAAAAGCCGTCCAAAGCTTTTTAATCCATTAAGAAATTGGATGGGTGGTTCTTTAAATATTTTATAGAACTGGTTCTTTAAGGAACCAGTTATTTGTTGTAAACTATTCCCATAGAGAAACGGCCAGAGCGCGAGTTCTCGCCAAAAGCTTGAAAAAGGAGATAAAAATATGGTCTACACTGATTTTGGAAGGATAAGTCAAAAGGTATCGAGGTTTGGGATGGGCTGCATGCGCTACCCTCAGATGAAAAACGAACGCGGTGAGGATGTCATAGATGAGCAGGAAGCCATCAAGATGATACGCTACGCTATTGATCACGGTGTCAACTATTTTGACACGGCCTACTGCTATCCCGGAAGCGAAGCAGTGCTGGGGAAGGCGCTTAAGGACGGTTATCGTGAAAAGGTAATGATTGCAACCAAAAGTCCTGTGTGGGAATGCAAGAATCATGAGGATTACCGCCGTCTCTTCGAGGAGCAGCTTGAAAGGCTGCAGACCAATTTTATTGATGTCTATATCCTCCATGGTTTGGACCGGTCAAATTATGATATTGTCAAGGCCACAGATGGCATTCGCTTTATGAAGGAACTCAAGGAGAGTGGGAGGATCGGCGCCGTAGGCTTTTCGTCACATGCGGAGATAGACCTGTTCAAGGAGATCATCGATGTCTATGACTGGGATATGTGCCTTATTCAGCTGAACATTCTCGACGGCAACCACCAGGCCGGCCTGAATGGGCTTCGCTATGCGGCCGATAAAGGTATACCAGTAGTCATCATGGAGCCGTTAAAGGGCGGGATACTTGGAAAGAAGCCGCCGGTGGAGGTTGAGGAGCTCCTAAGGAGCTATCCTGAGCAGCGAAGCCTTCCTGAATGGGCCTTTCGCTGGCTTTATGACCAAAACGA
>JAOABT010000346.1 GCA_026418215.1 Clostridia bacterium
GCTTATAGGTGAGTATGAAAGCGCCCTTGAAATATACAAAGAGGCCATGAAGCTCAAGCCATCCTTCCCGGAGGCCTATTATAACTATGCCCGTGTACTCGACAAAATGGGAGACCTCGAAAAGGCGCTTTATATGGTGAGACACGCCCTGACACTGCGCTATTGGAACACCAGCACCATTAAAAAGAGCGATGTGGAAGCGTTTTTGGCTGTTCTAGAGGAAAAGGAAAGAGAAGAGCAGTTGAAGGCTCCTAAGAAGAAAGCCGAGGCAGAGGAAATTCAGTCGGATGAATCCAATATGATCGACGATGAAATTGATAATAGCAATCCAAAGAGTATGGAAGACTGACTTCGACAGATGTTTAACGGATTAGGAGGGTTAGCAGGAGGCAATGAAGGATACCCAGTGTCTTCGTGCTGAATTTCCATAACACTGAAAGGTTATAAAACTTGGAAAAGACGGCTTATAACTTTAATCTTATAGTGATATTACACCTGCTAGGACAAGGGCAGAAAAGATATATGGGAATTAAAAAGATATTTCTCCAGAACTCAAGCAGCAGGTAGGACAAACGATCTAACGAGGTAAGCATGGAACACAAAAGAGAATACTACGAGATATTCAATATCGACCCTAAGCTAATCACGCTGGCCAGGGCCGCTGAAGAGGCTGCCAAGGCTTCCTTTGAAAGAATAGATGCCATCAAGGAACAAAATCAGCTGAAGGTTATTCGTGCCATGCAGCTCGAAAAGCTGAGTGACACCCATTTTTCCGGAACCACAGGCTATGGCTATAACGACAGGGGGCGTGAGATCCTTGACGCCGTTTATGCCCATGCCCTTCATGCCGAGGATGCTCTTGTGCGCCACAGCATCACGTGCGGCTCACATGCGCTGGCATTGTGCCTCTATGGGCTTTTGCGCCCGGGAGACGAGCTGCTGGCCATTACGGGCAAGCCCTATGATACGCTGGATGAGGTTATTGGTATCAGGGGCCGGGAGGGTGACGGTTCTCTAAAGGATTTCGGGGTAACTTACGGGCAGGTAGATCTGACAGCTGGTGGCTTGCTGGATGACGAAGCCATAAAGAAGGCCATTTCTCCTAAAACAAAGCTCATCTTTATTCAGCGCTCACGCGGTTATGCCTGGCGTCCGGCGCTGACTATTTCTGAGATAGAACGAATTGTGAAGCTTGTCAAGGGTATCAAGCCCGGCGTGTGGGTCATGGTAGACAACTGCTACGGCGAATTTGTTGAAGAACGTGAGCCCACAGAAGTAGGCGTTGATATTATTGCGGGCTCACTGATTAAAAACCCCGGCGGCGGGCTTGTCCCCTCGGGCGGGTATGTAGCCGGCAAGAAGGAGCTCGTTGAGAAAATAGCCTTCCGGCAGACGGTTCCGGGCCTGGGTAAAGAGGTTGGGGCAACGCTTGGTCAAAACAGGCTTCTGTTCCAGGGCTTTTTCATGGCTCCCCATGTGGTGGCCGAAAGCCTCAAGGGGGCTGTTTTTGCAGCCCAGATGATGCAATCACTCGGCTTTGACACCTATCCGGGTCCTTCTGACCCCCGGTGCGATTTGATTCAGGCCATTCGCTTCAACCGGGAGGATGCTGTTATAGCCTTCTGCCAGGGTATTCAAAAGGGATCGCCCGTGGATTCCTATGTAACCCCTCAGCCATGGGATATGCCTGGCTATGATTCACCCGTCATTATGGCAGCCGGTGCGTTTATCCAAGGCTCCTCCATTGAGCTGAGTGCGGACGCGCCCATCAGACCGCCCTATACCTGTCTCTTATACA
>JAOABT010000360.1 GCA_026418215.1 Clostridia bacterium
TGGGTAATCAGTACAATATCAGCCGGCTTGCTGTAATCACCCTTACCATAGGGATCAATATATATGACCTTGCCCGCTGCCGTCTCGATTCTAACGGTTGCCCTTCCAAGATAGGTTAATTTGGCCTTTTGGCCCGTGGCATCTCCAGAAGTGTCTGACGCATCAGAGGGCGCTTGTGAGGCTGTGTCCTGTGTGCCGGAGGGCGTTGCGGTTTGATTGCTCATTTGCGTCTTTACCTCGCTTTGTGTTGATCCGCACCCTGACAAGGCAAGCGTGAACGGAAGAATGACTGCCATAAGCATCGCTGCTATCCTTTTCATCAGAACCTCCCTGACCATGGAATTAAAGACGCTCTTGTCTTTTTAGCCTCTTCACTCCCAATCGTAGAGCATTCGAGCTTACTTGTACAGTTGATAATCTTATACTTTGTTTTCTTTTTTTGACACAAATCAATCCTCATTATGGAAGAATAGCTGTGCTTTCTTGACATTTTCCCCCAAAAAGGTATTTTTAAAAATCTCTCGAGCATTGTCAAGAAACTCCTCGGGCTTGTCGAGCGCCGGGCTGAAATGCGTCAGCCAGAGCTCCTTCGACCTGCTCTTACGAGCAAGCCAGGCGGCTTCGGCAAAGAGCATGTGCTTCTTATCCATAGCCTTTTCCAGTGATTCGTTATCACCGTACATACCCTCCAGGATAAGGATATCCGATTCCTCAATCATTTCGAGCAGGTATTGTGTCGGGCGGGTATCGGTGCAATAGCTGATCTTCATGCCTTTTCTTTCCCTGCCCAGAACCATGTCAGGCGTATAGACCCTCCCCTTTTCTCCAACAGTCTCCCCTTTTTGCAGCCTCTTCCAAAGGGGTATGGGCACTCCCGCTTTGGCAGCCTTTGCTGCATCGAATTTACCCGGTCGCCTGATTTCCAAGCTGTAAGCCAGACATGGAATCCAATGGTCGACAGGCAGTGAATGAATGAGGATGTCCCCTAGCCGATAGGTATGGGCCGCCTCTGCGGGAAGTTCCACCAGCCTTATTTCATAAGGAAGCTCGGGACAGATAATGGTTAGTGCGCTCACAACCTCCTCCAGTCCCGGAGGTCCCATAATGACCAAGGGGTCCACACGTCCGTAGTTTCCGAGCGTCAGTAAAAAGCCTGGCAGCCCTGAGACATGATCTGCATGGTAGTGGGTCAGACATAGGGCATCAATGGCTTTAAAGCCCCACCCCGCGAGCTTCACCGGAATTTGAGTGCCTTCACCGCAGTCGATAAGGATCATCCGGCCGTTATAACGCACAAGAAGGGACGTTAACCATCGGTTCGGAAGGGGCATCATGCCGCTGCATCCGAGCAAGCATACCTCAAGCATGTTAAAACTCCTAAAGCTATTCTGCAATCGTAGACAAAGGCTAAGGCCACTGACTAAGAACCTATCCCCATTGTATCTCTTGCTGCTGCTCTTTAGTCAAGGAATAGATGCAAATGGGTCTATGTCTGGACTGAGCTCTTTAGTTTGCAAAAGTAACCTAAATGGATAACCTTTGCCCTCTGTTTTCATAAATCCCAGGCCTCTAACAGTTCTAGGGTATTTTCGGTTAATCCTTAAGCTAAAGCTTAAGAAACATCACGCAACCAAAGCCCTTCCCGCAGATAAGCTCAGCGCTTACTGATTTTAAGCCCGGTATCGTCAGCGTCAACCAGCGCTGTATCCCCCTCACCAATGAGCCCTCTAATCAGAAGCTTGCCCAGCTCGGTCTCGACATGCTTTTGAACAAAGCGCTTCACAGGACGAGCGCCATACTCGGGTGTCCAGCCTTCCGAAACAATGTAGTCAAGGGCTGCTTCGGTCGTCTCAATACCAATTCCCCTCTCAGACAGCCGCTGAGCCAGGGTATTGAGCACAAGCCTCACAATCTGCTTAACTTCGTCATTCGCTAAAGGCTTGAAAAGCACAATATCGTCTATACGATTCAAAAACTCGGGTTTAAAGCCATATCTCAGCTCGTTCATCACATTCTGGCGGGTTTCGTCGTCGAGCTCCCCATTCTTTCCCACATGGTCAAGCAAGAACTGGCTGCCAATGTTTGAAGTCATAATGATGACAGTATTTTTGAAGTTGACCACGCGTCCCTGGCTGTCGGTAAGACGCCCGTCATCCAAAATCTGAAGAAGGATGTTGAAAACATCGGGATGCGCTTTTTCTATCTCATCAAAGAGAATGACGCTGTAGGGCTTTCTGCGCACGGCCTCAGTGAGCTGCCCGCCCTCCTCGTAGCCGACATAGCCGGGAGGAGCGCCTATAAGC
>JAOABT010000222.1 GCA_026418215.1 Clostridia bacterium
CTACCAGCAGACGCAGTACCAGGCCGGCGGCGAGGATGCAGAGCTTGAGCGTCAGGCCAGGATGTATGTGAACAACGGAAACCTGAACGAGGCTCAGAAGATTCTGGACAGAATGAAAACGCGTAATGCTTCCTGGTATTACCTGCAGGGCTTGATCTTTTTAAGACGCGGCTGGTATGACAGGGGCTATACCAATATTCAAAAGGCAGCCAATATGGACCCGGCTAATTTTGAGTACCGTAATGCCTTGAACAACCTGAACCAGCAGAATACAGGCTTCAGGCAGAATAATTATTATCGGAACACCTACAACAACAGAAGTCCCGATATGTGCAACCTCTGTGTCAATTTGTGGTGTGCCGATTCCTTATGTGAATGCATGGGCGGGGACCTGATCGGCTGCTGCTAAAATGTTTAATGGAGGCATGGACAATTGGTGGATCACGTAAAACCCGGAGACCGCACGCGAAAGCTTACGCTTTCAGGTATTTTATCTGCTTTAGTTGTTATCGCACTTGTTCTTGAGTCTATTGTGCCCACAGGAAGGCTTGGGTTTTATATTCTTGCCGCTTTCATCCTGTCGGTCATTCTACTGGAGAACAATATCAAATGGGGCTGGGGAGCCTATCTGGTGACCAGCGCAGCCGGTTTTTTACTGGTGCCTGAAAAGCTGAATGTCCTACCGTACATCCTCTTTTTTGGACTTTATACCTTGCTGAAATTTCATATTGAATCGCTGAGAAAGCTATGGATAGAGATCATTTTAAAGCTTTTTGCTTTTAATCTTTTTCTATGGCCAGCCTGGAGTATCACTAAGACGTTTCTTCCCGAGAATTTGACCCACGGAACAGGGGTCATTCTGGCGGGAATCGGCTTGCAGGTGGCTTTTGTGCTTTATGACCTACTGTTTACATCATGGATTCGTTACTACTTTGAGAAGATCGCGCCGCGTCTTCGCAAAGCCTAGCACCATGGATTGCCATTGAAGAATGTCAATAACTTATGTAAACTTTATAGTGTCAGGCGAAAGCCTTCTGCAAATGATAAACGCTTAGTTTACGAATGATAAAGGGGCGTATACGGAAAACTCCCCAGAATGTAATTCACCTCTTCATACTCCTGGCTGCGGCATTATGTAGGTCGCAGCTTTTTTCTGCTTAAAACATATAAGCTGTTGTTAAGCTTTCTACCTGCGTTTTGAAAGGATACAGCTGCATAGGTTCTTTAAGCCTAATGCCTAATCAGTTTTTTTTATCTGCCAAATGAGGTTCAATCAGTCTGAACGGGCTAAACTCATGACTTATAAATTGAGATTCGTTGAGTCTAAACGAGCAAAAACCCATGTTTTAAAAGGAGAAGCCTTATGAATGACAGAGCATTAAGAGTGCTTGAATACGATAAAATCATGAAAAAGCTTGAGGAAAGGACCGTTTCGGAGCTTGGACGGTCTTTCATCGCTGGCCTTAAGCCCTCAACCGATTACCATGAGGTCGAGGACCGTCTCAAGGAAACAACAGATGCCGCAGCCTTTCTCTGGCGGAAGGGCGGTGCACCCTTCGGCGGTATCCACGATATCCGAGGCTCCCTAAAGCGTGTTGAAATTGGATCAACTCTGGGCATTTCAGAACTCTTGAAAACAGGAGATGTTTTGCGCTGTTGCCGCATCTTAAAACAGTTTTTGACCAACGATATTCCGGCTGATTGGGCAGGCAACAGTGCTCTGGAGCTTGGCCGGCAGCTTTCGGCTTTCAAACAGGTGGAGGAGGCCATTTCAAACGCCATCATCAGCGAGGAGGAAATTTCCGATCACGCAAGCCCGGAGCTTTTCAGCATCAGAAAGGGCATACGCCAGAAGCAGGACGGCATCAAGGACCGACTTTCTTCCATTATTCGTTCGGCAGACTTTAAAAAGGTTATGCAGGATGCTGTCGTGACTCTTAGGGGTGATCGCTATGTTATTCCCGTCAAGCAGGAGTACAAAAGCCTCGTGCCCGGCTTGGTTCACGATATGTCCTCATCCGGTGCAACCGTCTTTATTGAGCCCTTGGCCGTTGTTGAAGCCAACAATGAAATTAAGGCGCTCTTGATCCGCGAGCAGCAGGAAATTGAGCGTATTCTCATGGAGCTTACTGCTAAGGTTGCGGAAATTCGAGAGGAACTCGTCGTCAACCTGCAGATTCTTGCCCGTCTTGATTTTATGTTTGCCAAGGCGAAGCTTGCCCGTGACTTGAACGCCATTTGCCCAAGACTCACCGATAAACGTCTCATCAAGATCAAGAAGGTGCGGCACCCGCTTCTTGACAAACAAAAGGTTGTGCCTATCGATATCGAGCTGGGAAACGAGTTTTCCACGCTGATTTTGACCTGCCCGAATACCGGCGGTAAGACGGTTACACTCAAAACGGTGGGCCTTTTTGTCCTCATGCTCCAAGCCGGTCTTCACATTCCGGTGCAGGAGGGCAGTGAGTTTGGCCTCTTCGACAGTGTTTTCGCCGATATCGGGGATGAGCAGAGCATCGAACAATCCTTGACTTCCTTCTACCACCATATGAAGAATATCGTGCCCATCGGAAATGAAGCAGCCGAGGCTTCTCTTGTGCTCTTTGACGAGCTTGGAGC
>JAOABT010000387.1 GCA_026418215.1 Clostridia bacterium
CTGGTGCGGTGCAAAAAGAATCTCTATGTCAAGTACCTCTCCGACATAACCGTTGAATGCGAGGGAAGTGTTTTTATCGGCTTCTATTGCATCAACTCCAATGTCCGAGCCAAGCAGGTTATCGTTGAATCTCCAAAGGGACGTATTACTGGCGGGTGCATCGATGCCGACATCCGTGTATCCGCCGCAGAAATAGGAAACCGCGCCGAGAGCCGTACTGTGGTACGTGTCCGCGGCTTTGACCGAAATTCCTTCAGAACCGAGCTGGATGATACCATTGCAAAGCTTGATGAAAACAAAAACATGCTAACCCGCATCAAGCAGCATCTTCAGGTTTACACCTGCGCCAGCAGCCTTTCCGCCGAACAGAAGCGCAACTATGAGAATCTCAAGGTTCAATACGCCAACGTCAAGGACATTATTAAGGAGCTTGAATACAACTATAAAAACCTTAACGATTTCCTGAAAACCCCCGGAGAAGGCGCGATTACAGCCAAGACCCGAATATACCCCAAGGTTAGGATAGAAGTCCGGGGCAGCAGTGAAGAGATTATCTCGGAAAAACAAATGATCACCTACTACTACCGTGACAACGAGCTCAAAACAATGTAATGACGGGGGACGAGCATGCAGTACGAAGATATATTAAAAAAGATTGAGCAGGACGAACAAAATGAGCAAAGAACCGACCTCTACCGCTATAACGGATTACTGGAGGCCATCCGGTTTTTTGCCAATCGTCTGACTTTAGAGCAGATTACCGATACAGCCTTCGACTTCGTCAATGAGCTTCTTACGGTGGACAAGTCGGTCATGTATCTGATGGACGGCGGCGAATATAAGCTTAAAAAGCTCCGCGGCATGCAGAATGCCCCAAAGACCATTGCAGAAACCATGGAGCTCTCCTGCTTCGCCCTCTATGTGGGCAATGTCATCCACGGACGCAGGAACCTCGAAACCTACTTCCAACCGGAAACACTTGAGCAGCTTGAGGCCAGCGTCCTGCTTCCCTTGATTCTCGAAGACAAACTGTACGGCTTCTTCCTTCTGTCGGGCAGGATATCGGCTTCCTTTAACGAAGGTGATATCCTGGTCTGCGAAACGCTCATGAACCTGTTCAACAACGCCATGGAAAGCTGCAGGCGCCTCGAAAAGCTCCAGGTCAGCAACCGCGAGCTGGATGAAAAGATCTTCAATCTTTTTGCCATCAATCAATCGGCCAAGGCCATGCTGACCGAGCACAAGCTGGATGAGCTTAACAGCCTCGCTGTCGACGTTTTCTCCGAGCTTACCCAAAGTGCAAATACGGGCTTTGTCCTCTATGACGACCCCTCAGAAAAGTATGTTCTCAAAGCCTATCGTGATGTTTTCAGCACAGGCTTCACAGGAAGCATCAAGCTGACGCTCCGAAAGAATGCCAAGGCTTCACCCGACAGGCAGATTCTGGACCTCTTAAAGCCCGACGACCTTGATTACTTCGCAAGCCTTTTTGAAGAGGGCACGAGTCAGCTTACGGAGGTCAAGGCCTCCTATGTCGTGTTCATTTATGGAATCAACCGTAAAGTACTGGGCTTTGTTACGCTAGGTCAGACCGTTTCAGGTGCACAATACAAAAAAAGCGCTTTTGAGCTGGTCGACAGCCTTGCTTCATACACCTACATTGCGCTCACCAATGCCATGCTCATCAAGGTCGTCAACGATCAGAAAGCGCTTCTGCAGACCAAGCTGGAGCGACTCACAACGTTAAATCAGCTGTCCAAGAACATCAATTCGGCTCAGGATAGTCAGACCCTGATGGAGCTGGCGCTTGAGACCCTCACCGTATCCTTCGGCGTTGAAAGCGCATTCATGACGCTTTACAATCCTGATGCCGAAGAGCTCACCATCAGCCAGTCTACCGACCCGACCCTTCAAGGCCTCAAGATTAAGCTTAATGATTATCTCCTCCCTTTAGCCCAGGGCCGTATTATTTTTGAATCGAGCACCGAGGGTGTTTCAACCCTTTTAGGCGATGAAATTGGCGGCGCCATCCGCAATAACGCCGGCGTTCTGGTCATTCCCATGACCTTGGAGCGCTACGATACGGTTCTTATTGGCGCATTGATGATCTTTAAGCTTAAAGAAGGCATTCTAAGCGACGAAGAGAATATTCTGACCTTCGAGACCGTCACCAACCAGATGGCGCCTTTGCTCGAAGGGTTTATAAGCATTGAAAAACAGAAAAACGAATACAAGCGCGATATGGCGCTGGCATTCGTTGAAGAGCTTAATTTACAGCTCATTGAGTGCATGAAGTTTGATTTTGATCTGGAGGTTGTCCGCATCCGAGAGAAGGAAGCTTCTCCCTATGAGGAGAACGGTGTGGCCAAGCTTCTTTCAGAATTGGTAGAGAAGGTCTTCCCCGTTTCCTATAACCGCACCGAAGTTATTCTGACTCAAGATTTTGAATATAATTACCGCATCATAGCGAGCGCCATTGACGGTAAAAACACCATCATTGAACGTCTTCGCTATAAGAAGGATTTCACCGACATCAAGAGCTTTCTGGCCTTAAAGTAGTTCCTCAGGAGCATTTAGCAGATACGAGGGAGCCCCTCGCCGTAAAGCACATTAACATGGCGCTTGCTGCCGGTATCGGTGGTCATGAAGACGCCCTCGCCTTTCCCGACAGACCCTATTAACGCGGCATCCGCACCATAACGAGCACTTCGCATGAGCTGAAGTGCTTTTTCTGTGTCGTTTTTATCGACGACCACCAAAAGCTTTCCCTCATTGCCCATATAGAGCGGGTCAAGGCCTAAGATACCGCAAAGCCCTTTGACGCTTTCGCTCACAGGTAGCCTGTCATGGTAAAGCGTCGCAGAGCATTTGGAAGCCTGACAAAATTCATTGAGCACGGTTGCAAGCCCGCCTCGGGTGATGTCACGCATGGCTCTTATTCGAATACCGTTATTGAGCAGACTCATAACAATTTCATTCAAGGGCGCAGCGTCGCTCTGAATCTCATTGTCGATCTCCATACGATGGCTAAGGATGCAGGCATGATGATCGCCAAGGGTTCCTGAAACCAGGATGTCATCGCCCTCTTTGAGGTTATAGGCGCTTAATTCTACACCTTCTTTGACAATCCCGATTCCCGACGTGTTGATATAAAGTCCGCCGCGGCCCTCAATGACCTTAGTATCGGCTGCAACAATACGTGTTCCGGATTCTTTCAGCACATCGGCCAACGACGCCACTACTCGCTCCAAAACCTCTATTTCAAGACCTTCTTCAATGATGAAGCCAGCTGTAAGATATTTCGGGACCGCTCCCATTGACAGAAGATCGTTGACGGTGCCGCACACGGCCAGACGTCCAATATCTCCGCCTTTGAAAAAAAGGGGCGTCACGACAAAGGAGTCTGTG
>JAOABT010000428.1 GCA_026418215.1 Clostridia bacterium
AGATGTGTATAAGAGACAGGCTCAAAAGTGATCTCGTAACGGGCGGCTGAAATCTGATTCATGATATTGTCCCGAACTGTCTGAGGGACGGCTTCTAGGATGCGTATCCCCTCGGGAAGGCTGATATTTAGCCTCTCCACAAATTCGTCGGGGGTTGTCTCGGCATCCAGCTCGATGTCCGCATATTCGGATTCACTGGTAAGCCCTATGGACATGGGCAGGCCAAAAACAAGCTTTTGCCTGGGATTGAACCCCTGCGTATAGGATACGGGCAGCTTGGAGCGCTTGAGGGCTCGTTCGAAAACACGCAAAACGTCCAGATGCGCAATATATTTTAGAGCCTCTCCTCTTGAGAAGCTAAACCTCAATGCCTTTGCCATACTTTATTCCATCCTGTTTTTCTTGATACAGATTCCGGCCTTGTAGGCCTGAGCACCGCACTTGGAGCAGCCGGCTGCACAATTGCGGGTGAGATCACCCTCTATGGCCTTCTCACTCTCGTTCTGCAGGAATTCCTTGCTGATACCCATGTCGATGTGATCCCAGGGCAAAACCTCAGAAACCTCACGTTTTCTATTGGCATAGAATTTGGGGTCAACGGCACACTCCTGGAAGGCTTCCATCCAACGGTCATAGGAGAAGAACTCGTCCCAGCCGTCAAACTTGGCGCCCTTCTTCCAGGCTGTATAGATAACACGGCCGACACGGCGGTCACCCCGGGCCAAAACGGCCTCAAGGTGGCTGACCTTGGCTTCGTGATAGTTGTATTCGATGTTTCGGGTGCGTTTCCTGATTCTGTCCTTCAAATGATATTGCTTCTGGATCAGGTTGTCAATTTCATCCATGGGCTCCCATTGAAACGGGGTAAAGGGCTTGGGAACAAAGCAGGAGGTGCTGATAGTAATACGCAGGCTCTTGCCATACTCTCCGGGTATGCTTCGGCAGGATTCAATCAGGTTGATACCCATGTCGGCAATGCCGTCAATGTCCTCCATGGTTTCGGTCGGCAGGCCCATCATAAAGTAGAGCTTGACCGAGTTCCAGCCGCCGGCTACAGCCAATTTAACAGAAGAAAGCAGGTTTTCATCGGTGATGCCCTTATTGATAACATCCCGCAGTCTCTGCGTTCCGGCCTCGGGCGCAAAGGTCAAGCCGCTTTTCCTGACCTTGGAGACCTTCTCCATGAGGCCAAGCGAGAAGTTATCGACTCTGAGAGACGGCAGAGACAGGCTGACCTTTTCGCCCTCGGTATAATCAATCAGATTGTTGCATAGCTCAGGAAGGCTTGAATAGTCGCTTGTGCTTAAGGATACCAGCGATATTTCCTCGTAGCCGGTCTTTTCAACCGAGCCCTTGGCAAGCTCAAAAAGCCTTTCATGGCTTCTTTCACGGACCGGCCTGTAGATAAAGCCCGCCTGGCAGAAACGGCAGCCGCGGGTGCAGCCGCGGAAAACCTCCAGCATGATGCGGTCGTGCACCGTGCCGATGTAAGGCACGATAATATCCTCCGGGAAGTCCACCTTGTCCAAATCCCTGATAATACGGCGTTTCACCGTATCAGGGATATCCTCGGACTTTGGAAGTACATCCATGATGGTGCCGTCCTCGTAATACATAATGTCATAAAGAGAAGGTACGTAAACACCTTCAATTTGTGCAATCCGCCTTAAGAAGGCTTCACGGTTCTCGCCTGAATGCTTCCAGGCCTTATAGGCTTCAATGACCTCAAAGGTCACCTCTTCGCCCTCACCAATAACAAAGAAATCGATGAAGTCAGCCAAAGGCTCTGGGTTACAGGCGCAGGGCCCGCCAGCCAGTACGAAGGGCGCTCCTTCACCGCGTTCGGACCTTAAAGGAGGAATTCCGCCCAGCTCCAGCATGTTAAGAATATTGGTATAGCTCATCTCGTATTGAAGTGTGAAACCGACGAGATCGAACTCTGAAAGCGGTGTAAAGGTCTCAAGCCCATAGAGGGGAATACCCTTTTGGCGCATGATAAGCTCCATATCGATCCATGGGGCAAAAACGCGTTCGCAATAAGTATCCTCGCGCTTATTCAGAATATGATACAGAATCTTCATGCCCAGATGGGACATACCGATCTCATAGTCGTCAGGAAAGCAAAACGCAAAGCGAACCTCGACTTGATCGGGGTTCTTCTTCACCATGTTCCATTCATTTCCGGTGTATTTAGCAGGCTTTTCAACCTTAAAAAGAATACTGTCGTCCAACTGAACCCGCATCATTTTTAAAGGATGCATAAATGCATCCCATCCTCCAGCGTTGCAATATGTAATATCTGTATTTTCTCTTGAAAACAAAACCAATATTCATCATAACCCATAGCATGGAAAAAGGCAAGGCGCTTGGTCCCGCCTTTATTTCCTGACCATTTCCCGGCTCTATGACAGGTTTCTATGCTTTTGTATTTGTCTCGGTACATACCCATAAAAGATGGATAAATATGATTAGGTATTAATGATAAATTTTTACAAAAAGGGGGCTTTCGACTATGAAAACAGGAAAAAACGAAGCTCAATCATATAGCCAGATGTCAGAGAAATCGTCGTCTGCCCTGGCGTATGATCGCTTGCGGGAGGATTTCTTCAACAACATCTCCCATGAGCTCCGAACACCCATTAATGTCATCCTGGGCTCTCTCCAGCTCTTCGAGGTCATGGGTGACAGTCTGTTTCTTGAAACCAATCGAGGCAAGTTCGAGAAATATGAAAAAATCATGAAACAGAATTGCTACAGGCTTTTAAGACTCGTAAACAACCTTATTGACGTGACAAAGATGGACTCGGGCTATATTAGCCTTACCC
>JAOABT010000230.1 GCA_026418215.1 Clostridia bacterium
GTCAGATGTGTATAAGAGACAGTCCCAATATCCCATGCAATGGTTGTCAAAAGGTTATGCTTAGAAACAACAGGTGTTTTCCCTGTATTCATAAGAATAAAGCAGCCTGTGCCATAGGTATTCTTGACGCACCCCACCTCAAAGCAGGTCTGTCCGAATAAAGCCGCCTGCTGGTCGCCCGCAGCGCCGCAAATTGGCACACGTGTACCGAAAAGCTCCACGTAGGTCTCTCCAAAAAAGCCTGACGAGGGTAAAACCTCGGGCAGCATGGCGCGCGGGATATCCAGCAAATCCAGTAGCTCTTCATCCCATTCAAGCGTGTGAATATTGTAAAGCATGGTACGTGAGGCGTTGGAATAATCGGTGACATGCTTCTGACCGCCGGTAAGATTCCATATAAGCCAGGTATCCATGGTACCCGCAAGGAGCTTGCCTTCCATGGCTTGTTCCCTCGCACCGGGTATATGGTCTAAAAGCCATTTGATCTTCGTTCCCGAGAAATAGGCATCTATGATAAGCCCTGTTTTGTCCTTAATGAATCCATCCAGGCCATTTTCCTTAAGTCTTGTGCAGGTATCGGACGTTCGCCTGCATTGCCAGACAATAGCGGGGTGAATGGGCTTTCCTGTTTCCTTGTCCCAGACCACAACCGTTTCACGCTGATTGGTTATGCCGATGGCGGCAATCTCTTCAGGCTGGATCTCCGTTGCCTTCAAACAGTCAAAAACAGCATCCATCTGGCTGTTCCAGATTTCCTCCGCGTCATGCTCAACCCATCCCGGGGTAGGATAGCCCTGCGTCAAGGGTCTGCTCTTAATACCGACAATTTCTCCTGAGGCGTTGAAAAGAACTGCTCTTGAGCTGGTTGTTCCCTGATCCAGGGCAAGAATATACTTTTTCATAGGCAACTTCTCCCCCAACTTGCTTGGACTGCAATAAACTCTATTATCATTTTAGCATAAAAGAATGGTGCCATAGGTTATATTTTCCTGAGCAAACGTTAAAACTACCCCAATGAAAACAATTAACCAGGAGGATACTATGAAACGTTTGGAAGGGACCGAAACTGCGGTCAATCTCATGCGCGCTTTCGCCGGTGAATCTCAGGCGAGAAACCGTTATTACATGGCAGCCGGTGTTGCTGAAAAGGAAGGCTATCACCAAATTAAAGAAATTTTCCTCGAAACCTCAGACAACGAAAGGGCACATGCTAAGGTCTTCTACGACTTGATATGCGAAGGCTTTCAGGGTCAGCTGCCTGTAAATATAAACATTGATGCCGGTTACCCCGTTGCCAGCGGAATGATTAAAGATCACCTTCAGGCCGGTGTAAGTGGTGAACACGGAGAATGGGCCGAGATTTACCCTGCTTTTGCCGATGTTGCACAGCGTGAAGGCTTCCCGGAGGTGGCCAATGCCTTCAAAATGATAGCTAATATTGAAAAGCACCATAAAGAGAGATTTTCTGCCCTCCTTAAAAATGTTGAAGTGGGAAAGGTCTTTAAAAAGGATAACAAGGTTCAGTGGATATGCGCCAACTGCGGCCACATCCACGAAGGAACAGATGCTCCCACTGTTTGCCCGGTTTGCAGGCATCCTCAGGGCTTTTTCAACATCTTGAGCGAAAGCTTTTAACCGTTATAGCTCAAACAGCTTTCAAATAATACAAACAGCCTTCAAATAAGTATAAAAGCAATTTAAAAACGATTTTATTTAATTCAAACAGTTTTTATGAATCGAGTAGGAGGGAGTGATTAACTCACTTTTTGGACACGTCCGGTAGACAAGAATAATGAGGCTGTTCTATCTGAAATCCTCACCAAGGAGCGTTTCCTGTCCTTCCTTAAAGACCGATCAAGACAGACAATTATAAATATGTTCCAGATACAGCTTGACGATATCAATATTCGTCGTCATGCTCAAGGTGCGGCTTCCTGCAACGTCCTCGATTTCGTTGAATAGGAAGCCGCCTTTTTCGTCGAATATAAAGTCTATGCCCACCATGCCAAAGTCAAAATGGTTCACAATCTTCATGACCATGGCCTCTTCCTGGGCATTGAGATTATAGGGACGAGCAGTACCACCAAGTGAAAAGTTAGCCTTGAAGTCCCCTTGTGAGCTTCTTAGAATGGCACCCACGATGGTTTTGCCCACAACAAATACACGGACATCCCTTCCCGGACTTCCGCAGAGCTTTTGCAGCACAAACCGCTCTCTGGTTGAAGTCCCGGCTATGCTTCTTAAATCCCCGGCATGCTTAGTTAAAAAAACCTCGCTGCCGCCTCTGCCCTCCACGGCCTTAAGCACAGCGGGCTCATTTAATGGCTGCTGCCAATTCATCAGCTCCTGTCGTGTGACAAAGAGTGTATCGACCATAGGAAGGCCTAATGGAGCAACCTCTAGATAAGTGCGCGCCTTGTCGTTGCAAGTTTCCGCAATTCTCGAAGAATTGAAAACCCTTATTCCCATAGCCTCAAGCTGGTGGGACAGAAGAGGGTCAATGGCTCTGTTAATCACAAAATCTGGACATTCAAGCGGTTTGCCATCAATAGACAAGACGGCCAAATGTCCATTCTTTACACCAAACCGAAGCTCTTCCCTTATGACTAGCTTAATGCGGCACTTTTCATGGTGCTCTGAAGCTAGGAAGCGCTGCGCAAAAGCTTCATTCTTCTGATAGTCCTGCTGGGTATAAATTAGCCAGCCCAAAAGCTGCGGCATAATCACGTGTCCTTCCGATTAATAGTTTTGCGTATTGAGAACCTAGGTAACTCTAAAAAAGCTCAACGGTTGTGAAAGTCCGTTTATTGTTATTTAATAGCTTCTTTTTATAAAGCCATTAAGATTAAAATGCAAGTGCCTCGTGCCTCGTGCATCCTGATTCTGACTATTCAGCCTAAGCCCCCGATACCTTGGCCTTAATATACCGTATGATGCGCTCTGCCACATCCATGCCCGTGCATTCGTAAATGTTTTTCATATGAGCATTGGAATTGATCTCGCAAAGAATGGGCTTTTCATCCTCACCAAAAAGAATGTCAACACCTGCAAAATCGGCTCCGACGGCTTGGGCCGCCTTAACAGCCAGCTCCTGAAAGCTCTTGGGCGGAAGGAACTGCATCATATGCCCGCCGGCCGATATATTGGCCCTGAAATCCGTATCCGAGGTGCGAAGCATAGACGCCACCACCTCATTGCCCACGACTTGAAGTCTGACATCACGGCCATGGCTGGTACGAATGTATTCCTGGTACAGATGTGGCACCGTTAACAGCTTCTTTCTCAGGTCACATAGCTCCTGTCTGTTTTTAGCCAAATAAACCTGAGCACCAAAGGAGCCAAAGGCCTCTTTGACCACCATCGGGTAGGTTAGCTCCTTTTCAATCAAGGCTATAAAGCCTTCTTCATCCACTGTCAAATGAGGAAAGACCAGCGGAGCGAAAATTGTCTTTGGCATGGGGATGCTCTGGTCTGCAAGGACTTGATGGGTGAGTGTTTTATCATCGCACACGGATATGGTCTGGGCTTTGTTGAAGAGTCTCAGGCCCAGGCGCTCCAATTGCCTCGCCAAGCGCACATCCTTGTCCCAAAAGAGCACAAAATCAGGCTTTTTCAACAGCTCTCCGCCAATCTGGTTACCTCCAATCAGGTTATCACCATCCAGATTAACAACGGACAGGTCACCTCCGATCATGCTGGCTCCAGTAAGGCTACTTCTGGCAAGGTTACCCCCAGTAAGGTTATCATTAATGGCATTACTGATTATTAAGGTTGAGCTGCCGTTTACAATAGCCGCGCCGATTTGGTCATTTCTTAAAGGCACAAGTTCCATTTTTTGCTCGGAAGCCTTGCGTTTAAACCATTCCACCTGCTCCATAAACTTGGGGGTCATAAGGCTGGCGTTATAAATAATCCACCCATAAAAACTCTTAGGCGGTGCAATGTCTAGAAGGGTCTTTGACACGGCAATATCCTGAAGACTCATCTGGCCAAGCTGTAAAGCACCCTTTTTGGCCAGCTCGTCTGCCTTGTCATTAAGAGCAACGCCAGTATGGCTCTGCACCTTCACCCAAGTTATAGCCACAGGGCACTGGTCGATGTATTGCTTGTAGGCCATTGTCATGGGGGTGTTGGCCCTATATTGGCCGGTGGCCCATTTTTCTATATTCTGAAAGTCATAAAAAATGGCGATTTCCTTGACACACTTCTTTTTGCACCACTCGAGCACCTCAATGACAGCCTGAATCTCTCCGCCAACCTGCCTGGACTGGAAGGCATCGGGAGAATCCACCGAACCAAATATCTCGGCGACAACCTGCTGATCCTCAAGGATAACGGCCCCGTAACCAACAGAACCCTGTATAAAGGAGCCATCAACATAGGCTTGATGACGAATTCCTGAAGTATCCTTATAGGCTGAAAGCTCAACCGTCTTGGACTTAGGTGTGGCAGATGGGTCGTTTGACTTTGCCTTTTGCGCAGAAGATATTTCAGCCCTTGCCTTCTGTGGGACCTCCGCCCCGAGAATGCCTAAAATCCTTACGAATTGATCTTCCGACAAGTCGCTGTCTTTGCGATAGCTGTGGGCCTGCTTTTTGGGGCTGTAATCAATCACAAGCTTCCCAAGCTTGCTCCCGTTATCGCTGAGGGCTAATTTAAGAAGGTAATCCCGCACCAGAGCAACCTCTGTTTGAATGCCTGATGCCCGAAGTTTAGGCTCCAAGGCCTTATAGATGGCCATGAGCTCCTGTTCACAAATGTAAGCCATTGTCATTCTCCAAAGGTAAATCGTTTTCCTTAAAGGTATTTTAGCAGAACTTCGGGATTCATGCTATAGAGCAAGGCATCCTCCCGGGTAATATAACCGATTTTATTAAGATCAGCCAGACTTCTGTCCATGCTCTGCATGCCGGAGGCCTTTCCCGAGGTGATAAACGCGTCAATTTGATAGCTTTTGTTTTCACGAATGAGGTTTTGGATGGCATTATTGGCAATCATGATTTCAAAGGCGGCTACCCGGCCCCTGGCCTGAGAGGGAATGAGCTGCTGGGAAATAACCGCTTTAAGCACGGTTGAAAGCTGAACACGTATCTGCTGCTGTTGGTTTGGCGGAAATACATCAATAATGCGGTCGATGGTTTTGGGAGCCCCGAGGGTATGCAGCGTTGAAAAGACCAAATGGCCTGTTTCCGCCGCTGTCATGGCAATGGAAATCGTTTCAAGATCACGCATCTCTCCTACCAAAATAACGTCAGGCGATTCACGAAGAGCGGCTCTTAACGCTTTGGCGTAGCTTTCCGTATCCTGTCCGATTTCCCTTTGGTTCACAATACCCAGCTTGTGCTTATGAAGATACTCTATTGGCTCCTCCAACGTGAGGATGTGGCACTTTCTCGTTGAGTTGATGAGGTCAATGAGGCAGGATAATGTCGTTGATTTGCCGCTTCCTGTTGGCCCCGTAACCACAACAAGCCCTTTGTGCACCTGATGCATCTGAAGCACCGACTGAGGAATGAGGAGGTCTTCGGGGTTTGGAAGCTCCGTATGCACCAGACGGATAGCTGCGGCAACAGATCCCCTTTGCATGAAGGTATTGATTCTGAACCTGCCCAGCTTGGGTATGGACAGTGAGAAGTCACGATCGCCCTTTTGCTTGAATAACTCAAAGCTTTCCTCATCGGAATAAAGATCCCTGACAAGCCTGTCAGTGTCCTGTGCCTCGAGAATGTGCTCACCGAGATTTTCAAGCTCTCCCTTTACCTTCGCC
>JAOABT010000484.1 GCA_026418215.1 Clostridia bacterium
TTGCACGGGCCATGTACGGAACAACAGCTACTTTGGGCATCATCCCGACAGGCACCCAGAATAACGTCGGTCTGAGCTTGGGCATTCCAACTGAAATCCCTCAGGCCATAGCCCTTTTGAGAGAAGGAAAAAAGCTGAAGGTTGACATGGGTATAGTCAGGAGCGGCAATACAACCATGCCGTTTCTTGAGGTCTGCTCGGTCGGTTTGTTCACCGCACTCTTTAATTCAACCGACGGTATCCAGCACGGAGATATCTCCCGCATCGGAGATTTCCTTTCAACGCTGACCTCCTGCTGTCCGTCAAAAATACGCCTGCTTCTCAATGACGAGCATGTCATTGAGGGAGATGGCCATGCCATCCTCATTTCGAATATGCCCTATGTTGGCCGGCATTATCAGGTAGGCAAGGAGAATTGCTATAATGATGGCTTGCTGGACGTCTTGCTGTGTACTGACGTGTCGAAGCTCAGCCTCATGGTAGGCTATATGCTGAGAAAGACAGAAACGCAGGATGATCAGCGCGTCCAGCACTACAAGGCCCGAAGCCTTGTGATCGATACGGAGCCGGCTATGCCTGTCATGGCCGATGGCAAGGATATAGAAAAGGGACAGGTACAGATAGAGCTTCGAAAGCATGCTCTCAGTATTATGGCCGGTTCCCCTTCGTCAAAAACTCAACAGAAAAAAGGTGAAAAGCTTGAAAAACAATGATAGCCACGGGTCTGGGGTTGTCAGGCTGCCGCAGCTCCAGGTCCATTTGTTCTGGAAGAGAATAATCAGCAGGGTAAGACGTGTACGTCTGATCTATTGGGTCATAGCCATCATTCTTTTGCTGGCGCTTTTTATATCCCTAAAGCCCGAGTTCATGTGGGAGTATTTCTGGCCTAAAATCGAGGCACAGGGCCATTTCTTAACCCTGGTGCTCATATTCAGCTTTGTTGCCGTTTCGCTTGTTTGGAAAAAAGGCCAGAGCATTGATGTTTGGGTTTTCAACCTTTTCAACAGGCCGGGTGAGCGCCCTGCGTGGTTTGACAAACTGATGCTTGCTCTGACACAGCTCGGGAGCAGCGCATTTGCCTTCGTCCTAGCGGGACTTTACCTGATTTTAGGCAAACGGCATTTGGGTTATGAGATAATCTTGGGTACGCTGGTGCTGTGGCTCATGGTTGAGCTGATAAAAATCCTTGTCCGGCGCACGCGGCCCTATATCAAGCTCAAGAAGATTCGCATCGTAGGATCCAGGGCCAGGGGCCATTCCTTTCCAAGCGGCCATACAAGCCAGGCTTTTTACCTTGCCAATATGCTCTTACATTATTACCAAGCAGACTTTTTCGGAGCGCTGGCCTTGTATGCTTTGGCCTTGACCGTTGGCGTCACGCGAATTTATGTTGGCATGCACTATCCCCGGGATGTGCTTGGCGGAGCTATATTGGGGACGGGTTGGGGCATCCTGAGCATGATTGTGAACAGCTACTTTCAGATATAGGGAGATCGAAAATCATGACCAATAGGCCTTCAAATTAAATTGAGCCCACGAGATTGAGTTTGTGACTTTCACTCTCTATGGTATAATTTTCTTCTGAAAGTGCCTCGCAGAATCGTGCAGAAACTGAGAGGAATGCGATGAAACATTTCGGTAAACTCAATATCAAGGAGGTGATGGT
>JAOABT010000496.1 GCA_026418215.1 Clostridia bacterium
GGGTAAGATTCAATGAAGGTCTTAGATCTATGGCGGAAGAAGCAAAGCATATTCTTCATTTGACTGACGCCTTTATGAGGGACGGCTTCAAGGTTACCCAAAGGGTATCCTATAAGGAAAGTATCGGCCTTGCGGCCGAACACAGGTCCGCAGTAAATTACGATACCCGGCAAAAAAAGAAGGCCTATTACCTTGAGGGAACACCCTATGAAATGGGCTATTTAATGGGTTTAATGGCTGAGGAGGAAATAACCGCCATGACCCAGACCTTTCTGGATAGAATTTTTTTCAGCTTTATCGGAAGCACATTATTATCACGCATTCATTTCTTAACCGAGGCAATCACGCATTTTACCGCCGCGCTGGCCAAGGCTGCCTTTATAACCATGCCGCAGGAGATTCAAGATGAGTTGCATGGACTTTATGACGGATGCAAAAAGAGCCATCCGGAAACCAGGGTCACTCTTGAGAGGCTGATAACCTTAAACCTTGGATTCGATCTTCTGCTATCAATCATTTATTCGGGTGAGTTCCTTCTGAATAATATTCCTGACATCAAGCCGGCGGAAATGGATATTCCGCTCATGTGCAATGCTTTTTCCATCTTTGGGGAATCCGCGGGACATGGCCATTATTTTGGCCGGGACTTTATGTTTCCCTCTGCGGACGTTTTTCAAAATGTCGCCTCCATGATCATCTGCCAACCCGTAGAATCAGAATCGAAGACATGTTTTCCTTTTGTGAGCGTGTCCGCACCTGGATTAGTTGGCTCTATTTCGGCCATGAACAGCCAAGGTGTTGCGATGGGCGTGGATATGTCGCCTGCCGCATGCTGCGATCCAACCCATATCGGCGTCAATTCGCTTCTTTTAACCCGGGCTTGCATCCAATATGGGCAAAATGCAGACCAGATAATTGAAAAGATGAGGCAAACCCACCGCGGGGTTCCCTGGAATTATGTTTTGGCTGATGGAACACGTGATAAAGCCTGTGTGATAGAAAGCGGAAAATCCGATACAAATCCTGACCCTTTCCGGTATATCTCCCCCTCTTTCAGACCTGCTTTGCCAGACAAGAAGTTTTTGGAAAGCAACTGGTCAGCCTCTCAAAAGAATGGATTTATGGTTCGCTGGAGCGATTATCGGTATCCCGCCGAATATCTCAGTTTTAATCCTGCCTTGTGGCAGCTCTTCAGCAAGCTTCAGCATCCGAGAAAAATGCCTCCGCCAGACGCTTTCGGTCCCGTCGGATATATGAATGGCAGCTGGAAGGATAAAAATTGTCCGGCAACGTATTACTTCGCTCCGCAAAGAGAGGAGTTGGACGACGTTATTATTACAACCAACCACTTTATCATACCCGAAATGCGTTTATTTGCCATGCATCCCTGGACATCGACTGTAGTGGGAGACAAAATCAACGATATCCAATGGCGGTATGATGCTCTGAATGATGAGGTGAGCAAGGTTATAAAGGAAAAAGGGAGCGTGGGATTCGAGGATGCCAGAAAGTTAATTGATTTTCTGGCTCCTTACGGAAGGTATCCCGGGTATTACCAAGGTAATCCCAGGAGCCGGGATCATAAAGAGCTTTGCATACAAGGATGTACTTCCCTTTTTGATCTTAAAAATAAGCTTCTAGAAAGCCACTACGGTTATTTTTGCGATGAATGGGTCAGGATCACTTTATCGAATTACCTCTAGCAATATGATTCCTATTAAATACATACGTACTTTTATTCTACCTTAACAATTGACATTGAGTCATTATATAGATAAAAATCCGGCCATATAATAATAGAAGGGATGAGTTTTATCAACTCACCCCTGTCATCCTGTTATAAATGTTATTTCAAGAAAACGGTATAGCTCTTGAATGCGGCATATATATCGGCCTTGCTTGCAATTTCGAAGGGTGCATGCATGGAGAGAATCGGCACGCCAACGTCGATAACGTCAACACCGAGGTTGGCGATCATCATGGCGATGGTTCCGCCGCCGCCCTTATCAACAGCGCCGAGCTCGGTAATATGCCACGGAATATTGTTATCATTCAGAAGCTTTCTGATTTCACCCAGATATTCTGCGTTCGCATCGCTTGCGCCGGATTTGCCTCTGGAGCCGCTGAACTTCATGATAGCGATACCCTTTCCAAGGTAGCCGGCATTCATCTTATCATGAGTGCCCTCATAGTTGGGGTCGTAGGCTGCGTTAACGTCGGCAGACAGCATCTTGGAACGATCCAGAGAAGCACGGACAAGACGGTCTGTGTAAGGCCCCTTCGAGGTTAGTGCACACAAATCTGCAATGAAGTTTTCAAGTGCTCTGGATTCAGCGCCGGTGTTACCAACACTACCGATTTCTTCCTTGTCTGTGAGGTAGCAGATAGCCGTGTATTCAGGGTTCTCTGTCTCAAAGAGAGCCATCACAGCGGGATAAGCGCAAATGCGGTCATCGTGGCCATAAGCACCGATCATGCTTCTGTCGAGGCCTACGTCACGTGCCTTGAAAGCAGGAACAGCCTCAAGCTCGGAGGAAATCAAATCCTCTTCAACAATACCATACTTCTCATTTAAAAGAGCAAGAATATTCTTCTTGAAGCGATCCTTTTCGTCCTTGTCGCCCAAAGGCTCAGAACCCATGAGGATATTCATGTTTTCACCCTGGAAGGCTTCACTAAGCTTCTTTTCATACTGATCCTTGGCGAGGTGCGGAAGGAGGTCGGTAATGGTGAAGACAGGGTCCTTTTCATCCTCGCCGATATTTACTTCAACAATGGTTCCATCAGCCTTTACAACAACACCATGAAGGGCAAGGGGAATGGTCACCCATTGATACTTTTTGATGCCGCCATAATAATGGGTCTTGAAGAAAGCCATATCGGTGGATTCATACAGAGGATTCTGCTTGATATCAATTCTTGGAGAATCGACATGGGCTCCAACGATTCTGGTGCCCTGTTCTACGGGCTTTGAGCCAATAACCGATAACAGCATAAGCTTATCCTTAATCACACGGTAGACCTTATCTCCGGGGTTTAAAGGGGCATTGCCGATTTCATCGAGGTTCTTGAAGCCCTTTTGCTTTGCAAGCACAATAGTTTCCTTAACAAATTCACGCTCAGTTTTTGCCTTGTTCATGAAAGCCTTATAGCCTTCACTGAAGGAAAAAATAGTCTTCTTATTAAACTTGGTGCTGTCCCAAGCGTTCATAGGCTTATATGTCAGATCGGAAGAAGCTTTTGTTGTTTGAGTGGCAGCTGCCTTAACCGTTACAGCCTGGCCTTTAGGCGGACGCCCGCGGCCTCTTTTAACAATTGCAGTAGCTGCAGAGACTTTTTCCGTAATATTTTTCTTTGGTCTTCCCCTTCGTTTCTTATCGTTCCCTGTTTCCTTCATACATATCTCCTTTCGGGGTAAAATTCGAATAAATATAAGCATATTATACCACTTATTTATCAAAAAAAACCATTGAATAATAATTTTTAGTTCTTTATAAGCCTTCGCACAAGCTGGCTCCAGGAGTTTATTACACCAATAAATCTCAAAAAAAATCAAATCATGAATTATTTCCAAAAATAAAAAGCCCTTTCGGGCTTTAAATGGAAGGGTTCACTTTATAGTATAATGCAGATCAGACCGCCGCTTCCCTCGTTAATGATTTTCTGCAGGGTTTCCTGAAGCTTCAGTTGTGCATCCTCAGGCATTCTATAGAGTTTGTTCTGTAATCCTTCCGTAATAAGCTCATGAAGCGATTTTCCGAATATGTTGGATTCCCAGAGCTTTTCAGGCCTTCCCTCAAATTCCTTCAGAAGATAATTCACAAGCTCTTCCGATTGCTTCTCAGATCCTACCAGCGGTGCTATTTCGGTTTCGATATCGGCACGGATCATGTGGATGGAAGGAGCGCTTGCACGAAGCTTGATGCCGAAGCGTGTTCCCTGCCGGACGATTTCCGGCGGCTCAAGGGTGAGCTCTTCGAGCCTTGGTGTGACAACGC
>JAOABT010000498.1 GCA_026418215.1 Clostridia bacterium
GAGAATTGGGAGTTGCCTTGGAAAGCATCCGTGATATTGTGACGGCGCCGTCCTTTAACGGAGCTCTTGCACTTCGTGAGCACAGGGAAAGGCTTCTCGAAAAACGCGCGCAATTGGACGAACTCATCATGAATGTTGAGAAAACCATTGCCGTTACAGAAGGGAGAATAACAATGACTGACAAGGAAAAGTTTGAAGGCTTTAAGCACAATATGATTAATGATAACGAGAAGAAATATGGCAAGGAAATCCGTGAAAAATACGGAAACGAGCAGGTTGATAAGTACAACCAAAAGGTGAAAAACATGACTAAGGAACAGTATGACGAGATCTAAAGGCTGTCTCTCAGTGTCAACGATACTCTGAAGGCTGCCATGGCTACGGGAGATCCGGCGGGGGAGCTTGCCAAAAAGGCCGCGGATCTTCACCGCCAGTGGCTCAGCTTCTTCTGGGACAGCTACTCGAAGGAGGCCCATGCGGGGATTGCCCGGATGTATGTCTGTGATCCTCGCTTTACAGCCTACTATGATAAAATTCAGCCCGGTGCGGCAGAGTTCTTAAGAGATGCCATCCTTGCTTACACCGGCATCAAGGAATAGTCTTAATCTATTCAAAAATAGGATGAACCTCGCTTTTTGGTAAACCAAGAGCGCTAAGGTAAGACCAAAACCGCTTTTGTCTGCAATCTGGCACCCTCTTTCGTACGAAAGAGGGTGTTTTTGTGTATGATTGCAATCATTTTTTCATAATTTGAAGACACTATTGGAAGAATAATGAGGCGCCGTTTTATCGACTGTGTTTCAATCTGCCAGGTTTACAGGGAGGAGGTCAGCCCATGCACCGTGATAACGTCAGAAAACTTTCGGATTACATTGAACGCCGAGCTTCAGAGAGAAAGGCAAAAGAACCGAGAACGGCCAGAAGAGGTCTCAGGGAGGATAGGCCTTATAATGCCTTAAAAAGTGTGCGCCGCCGGAATCTAACAGGTCTCCCGGAACGAAGCTCTTGTGAATCCTTTTTACGGGAACCGGGTCTGCGGCTTTCTTCTCAAACTGCAGTCCAAAACTCCCGTAAAGCGTCAAGTATCGGCTTCATGGCACTTTCGTCGGTCATTTTGCTTATCGTGGTGCTTATTGCCGTATCTCCGCTGGGAAGGCCCAATCTTGTTGGTGCTATGGAAAAGGCCTATCAGGATATGCGGCCATACCATGGAATTTTGGAAATTCGGGCCCTTAATGTGAGGGGTGAAACACCCAACAGGACCAAGCTCGAGGTATGGGCCGATAATAAAGGACGTTATTGTGTCAAGGAATTGGAAGGCCCGCAAAACGGGCTTGTGACGGTTAATAATGGAGAACGTAAATGGCAGCTTGTTCCCGGCGACAAGAAGGCCTACCTGTTCTCAGAGAGTGATGAACCCTATGGCTTTACCTTTAACATGGTATCCGAAATCAAAAATGCCAGAAATGCCCGTCATATCCTGGCGGGCGGGGAGCTGACGGTTGCCGGCAGAAGAGCACGGGTGTTTTCAGTGACTCAGTCTGACGGGGTAGGGTATACGCTGTGGGTAGATAT
>JAOABT010000655.1 GCA_026418215.1 Clostridia bacterium
GCATAGCGCTCATCCTCAGGGTGGACGGCCACAGCAGTGTCGCCCAGCATGGTCTCAGGACGAGTGGTTGCAACCTCAACAAACTCGTCTGATCCTACGACGGGATACTTGATATGCCAGAAGCTGCCGTCCTTCTCCTCATATTCTACCTCAGCATCTGATATAGAAGTACCGCAGCATGGGCACCAGTTGATGATACGCTCGCCACGGTAGATAAGTCCTTTCTCGTAGAGGCGAACAAACACCTCAAGTACGGCCTTCGAAAGACCTTCGTCCATGGTAAAGCGCTCACGTTCCCAGTCGCAGGAGCTTCCAAGCTTCTTGAGCTGCTCTACAATTCTGCCGCCGTACTGCTCTTTCCATTCCCAGGCGCGCTTTAAAAAGCCCTCGCGGCCTATATCCTCTTTCGTGATGCCTTCCTTGGCCATCTTTTCAACAATCTTGACTTCAGTTGCGATGCTGGCATGGTCCGTTCCGGGCAGCCAGAGAGCAGAATAGCCTTGCATGCGCTTCATGCGTATGAGGATGTCCTGCATGGTATTGTCCAGGGCATGTCCCATATGGAGCTGACCTGTGATATTTGGTGGCGGAATAACAATGGTAAACGGCTCTTTATCGGCATCTACGACCGCATGGAAATAGTTCTTGTCCATCCAGTTACTATAGAGCTTTTCTTCGACCTGTTTGGGGTCATAAGTTTTTTCGATCTCTTTTAAGCTCATGATTTCAACCCTTTCGTCATTTTTATTTGTTAAAGCTTATCTGAAGGCAATAAAAACAAGCAGGACGCCAGGAAGCAGTGCCACCAGGCCTACCATTTTAACTCTGGCTATGGCCTTGGTCATTTTGTATTTCTCAAGTTCCTCAGGAGTAAAAACTCCGGCTTCCTTGACCTCCATTTTCTGAGCCAAATTCATTTTCTTAACAATGAGCCCCGCACCATAGTTTATGATGGCGCCAATGATAACCAAAGCAACAGCAGCAATCTTTAATGGGTCCATAAGATGTTCCTTTCAATCTGGATTTGACAAACAAAAAAGCCTTCGTCCATCGTTTTGGACGAAAGCTTATCACTTCCGCGGTACCACCAAAATTCCCTCTTTGAGGGCTGCTTGATAAAAGAGGATAACGGTTCTCAACCGGCCAGCTTGACTTTTTTCGGCTGACATGCTCGGGAGCGACCTTCAGCTAAAGATAACCTTGGAAATGCTTTCAGCCGGCGGCATTTCCTCTCTGAAAGGATTTTAGCCTACTCCTCTCCGTCTTGGCAAAGAGTTTACACAACTGATATTAAAATACCGCGCACTAATTGTCAAGGTCATGATCTAAACGTAACTTTTGACATCAAGGATGAAAAGCCTAAAAGAGCAAGGCCGATCACAGCCTAACACTTATTAACTCTCTAAATGATTAAAAAGTTACTCTCAACCTTAATATTTATGGTGTATTTCTGGCTATCCTCTCATAGTCAACATAACGGAATTGAGTTCCGTTCTGGCTTTCTTGCCAATCGCCTACCAAGGTTGCGTGCCACTCGGGTGATCTGTCTAGGTTAGTTAAAAATGTATCAGCTTCAAAGGTGCCGTCTATTTGAGTGATCAGCGCCTTATTGCAGTAAGGAAGCAGCAATTCATAAATTGCCGCACCGCCGCATACATAGACATCACCTTCATAGCTTGATAAAGCTTTATCCAGCTCATCCATGTCATGAGCCATGAGGGCGCCCTCGCAGGTATAGTCATAATCCCGTGAAAGAACCACGTTCACGCGCTCAGGGAGAGGTTTTTTATCTTTAAAGGATTCAAGCGTCTTGCGCCCCACAATGATGAGATTGCCCTTCGTGAGCTGGGCAAAGCGTTTCATGTCCTCGGGGATGCGCTTGAGAAGCTTGTTGTCCTTTCCCAGACCCCAGTTATGATCTGCGGACGCAAGGAGTATGAAGTCTTTTCTCATGTGATTCTCCTGTGATAATAATACAAACAGGCTAAAAGTAGTTGTTGAGCATTGATAAAACTATTTAGGGATAATGGTTAGGCTTTTAATTTACCCCCTACCGTTTGACGGAATCCGGATCATTCAGACCTTTAATCAACCTTCCAGGGCGTCTGCCTGAAGCGTTCGCGGTAGATTGAAACTGAATGGCTAAGATGCCTCTATCACACGGCAACGGGTATGTCCTTAATCTGCGGCCACGGGTCATAGCCCTCGAGAACGAAGTCAGAGACCTTGAAATCGTAGAAGTTCTTAACGTCCGGATTGATAATAAGTTTTGGTGCGGGTCTAGGAGTACGCTGAATCAATTCTCGCACCAAAGGCTCATGACGGTCATAGATATGGGCGTCGGCTATGACATGGACGAGCTCCCCGGCTTCCAATCCGCTAACCTGAGCCAGCATGTGGACAAGCGCCGCATATTGTGTGACATTCCAGTTATTAGCCACCAAGACATCCTGTGAGCGCTGATTGAGAATGGCATTGAGCTTTTTGCCCGTTACATTGAAGGTCATGCTGTAAGCGCAGGGATAGAGGTTCATGGCATGTAAATCCTGGTGGACGTACATATTGGTCATGATCCGCCTGCTGTATGGATTATGCTTTAGGTCATACAAAACGCGGTCTACCTGATCAAAATTCCCTTCTTTATAGTGATGCTTGACGCCCAGCTGGTAGCCGTAGGCCTTTCCGATGGAACCCGTTTCATCAGCCCACGCATCCCAAATATCGCTGCTTAGTTCATTGACATTATTGGATTTCTTCTGCCAAATCCAGAGTATTTCATCAATAGCAGACTTGATGCCTGTCCGGCGAAGCGTCATGATAGGGAACTCTTCCGAAAGGTTATAGCGGTTGATTACACCAAACTTCTTTTTGGTGTAGGCCGGTGTACCGTCAGTCCATTTAGGCCTGACATCGGTGCCTTCATCAGAAAAGCCGTTGTCCAGAATATCACGGCACATATCAATAAAAATTCTGTCTGCAACGCTCATAGGTTCCCCCAAAAATACAGCGGTTCCGCTTTTACTTTTTTGTTAATCCTAATATAACCTAAGGCTTTGAATTAAGCAACGGTATTTGAGCTATATTTAACCTGCCATTTGATGAGAAGGTGTTTTCTATCGCTTCAGGTTTCACGAAGCAGACGAACCAAACCAGGAGCCCTTCGATTTAGCTTTGGGATGACCTCACGAAATTTATCCGATAAGTCTCCGGATATTGCAAATCCCTTAACGAAAACATATAATTGCAATTGTTTTACATCAAGCACAAAGGAGATTTGAGCGATGAAGCTTAATTCGGATATCAGTATTCTTGGCTTTGAGCATCCTTATGAAGAGGCCGATTTGGTTGTTTTCGGGGCCCCCTTTGACGGCACCGTATCCTACAGGCCGGGTTCCAGGTTTGGTCCATCTGCCATACGCAATGAGTCCTTCGGCATAGAAACCTACAGCCCCTACCAAAACGCAGACCTAACAGATATAAAGGGCTGTGATGCAGGTGATCTGCCGCTCCCGTTTGGTGATACCCGCGCCGCCCTCGATATGATTCATGACTTTACAAAGGATATTCTGAGCGACGGCAAGAAGCCTTTGATGCTAGGCGGAGAGCACCTTGTGACCCTTCCCGCAGTAGAGGCCGTCCTTTCAAAATACCCTGACCTGTGTATCATTCACTTGGACGCTCATACCGATCTCCGGGAGGATTATCTGGGTATTAAGCTGTCCCATGCGACGGTCATACGACGGGTTTGGGAAAAGCTGGGCGACAAGCGCATCTGGCAGTTCGGCATTCGTTCAGGCGAAAAATATGAATTTGAATGGGCAAGGGACCATACCTTCCTCACGCCCTTCAGTCTGGACGGTATACAGAAAGCCTTGGAGGTTATCAACAAAAGGCCTGTTTATTTGACCATCGATCTGGATGTCCTCGATCCTTCCGTTTTCCCGGGCACGGGCACACCCGAGCACGGCGGCGTGACCTTTAAGGAATTCATGACCTTTATGATGCAGCTCCAAGGCCAGAACATCGTTGGAGCAGACCTAGTGGAGCTGGCTCCCCATTATGATATGAGCGGCATATCCACTGCTGCAGCATGTAAAATTCTGCGTGAGGTGGCCCTGGTGGTGGCTAAGCCCTGATGGTTAACTTCCTCGCAGAATACTAAAGCAAAAATAGAAGTAAACCAATTGTGAAATAAGCTGATCAAAAGGCAACGCAAAATTGACTAGTTTGCCACCACAGTTTTAACAAGCATTTCACTGCTGCTTGCATCGGTTTCGACCAAAATGCCACCATACTCAAGTGTTTCAAAAACCTCAACACCCTGCCCGGCCAAGCGCTCAACGACCCCCGGGTCAGGGTGTCCGTATTTATTTCTTCCAACAGAAATGACTGCCATCTGGGGCTGCGCTGTCTGCAGAAAAGCTTCAGAGGTCGAATACCTGGAGCCGTGATGGGCTATTTTGACCAGACTGTAGGCTTGAAGGCTGTCAAGCAGCTTCTGCTCAGTGTTTTGCCTGATATCCCCCGTAAGCAGTCCATGAAAGTTGCCGTAATCCAGCTTTGCCACGATAGAAAGCTCATTGGCGCTGATATCTGGGTTAGTGGGCATCCTAGTCTTATCTTTGAATGGATAAAGCGTTTTGAGTTCAAGCTGGTTTTCCTGGTAGAGCACATCGCCCTCATAAGTCCTTCTAACCGTTATTCCCTTCTTTTTTGCAAGCTCAATAAGGGTGCTTATTTCCTTATCGGGAGCGTCGGCAACGACGAGGCACTTTACGGGGATTTGTTCCATAACACTTGTCAGTCCTGCAATGTGGTCAGCATGCCCGTGAGAGGCCACCATCAGATCGATGCTGGTCATATTCAGATCAAATAGCACAGGAACTACAATACGTTCACCGGCATAGGAGCCCTCCTTATCATTGATGCTTCCTCCGCCATCGATAATGATATTCTTCCCCCCAGGTGTTTTAACCAAAATGCAGTCCCCCTGCCCGACGTCGGTAAAATAGATCTTGAGCTTATGGGAAGGAAGAGCGGAAAAGACAAGCAGCAAACCGCACAACACAAGCAAAGCAGCCAAGACAGGCCTTTTATAGGCTCGATCCAGCCGCGGGTGTCTATACCTTAAATAAAGCACGACTGCATAATAAGCTAGGATAAGTATAAACGCAGGTGTTGCAAAATGGAGCTCAGCCCAAGGAATCGATGCAATTCCGGAGGTGACCCACAGCATTGCATCCGTCAGAAAACGTGAGAGAAGCCCCAAAAGTCTTCCGATAGGTAGAACAAGATTGCCAAATAAAGCAACGAGCGCCCCAAGCAATGTGAGAACCCCTGTGATAGGCACAACCAGAAGGTTCGCCAAAACTGACACAACAGATAAGGTGTTAAAGGAGTAGGCAATAACGGGAACAACCCCGATTTGAGCGGCGAGAGTCCCTGCAAGGGTATCCCTGATCCTTTTAGGAATTTTGATGGGAAGCCTGGTAAAAATAGGCTTATTTAACATAACCAAGGAGAGCGTTGCAAGAAAGGAAAGGATAAAACCAAGATCAAACAGCATATAGGTATTAAGAGATAGAAGCAGTATGGCAGTGGCAGCCAGGGAACAATAGACATCGGTCTTCCGCCAGAATATCATGCCAATGAGCGTTACACCGGCCATAATAGCCGCTCTCACAACAGAGGCCTCCATACCTGTAGCGAATACAAAGAAAAGCATCATAGGGAGAGAAATAGCTGATGACCACTGCCTGTTAAAGCCTATTCTTTTAAAAAACCAGAGCAAGGGCACGAGGAGAAAGGCAATATTGGCTCCTGAAACTGCAAGTATATGACTTAAGCCTGCGCGTCTGAAGCTCTCCTCCATGTCCTGAGGCATTTGATCAGTATAGCCGATGAGCATACCCGCCACAACGGAAGCCTCTTTTGACGGTAAACAACGATATAGAGCTTCCAATATCTTGTTTCTAATCCCGTAACCCGTCTTTTTAAGCCAACTTGTTCGCTCGCCTTGGAAAATTGTCACCTCACGAAGGGGTATGGCTAAAGTGCCCGAAATCCCTTTTGAGGCCAGGTATTTCTGATTGTTAAAGCCCCCGACGTTTCGCTTTCCTTCCGGTATGCGAATTTCTCCATTTAAACCTATATAAGAGCCATAATGAAGCTCTGAAGCCGCTTCTTCACTATACAAAGTGACAGAAAGAGACTCTTTGTGGTTAAGTACTTCCTGATCAACCGAATAAACGCTTAGGCAAAGCTTTATTTTGCCATCCTTAAGCTGGGGCTCGTCGGAAATCCAGCCCGTGACGGTTACGTTCTTCCCCTCCCAGCCACTAAACGCGTTTTGATAATTCACCTTGTTCAGGCTGTGAAGTGTAAAACCCAACAAAAGAAAAGGAACGACCAGCCAAAGAAACTTTGAATTGGAGGTTCGTGATTTACCAAGAAGAATTGAAAGGGCAATGCATGATATAAAAATGCATATCAATCCCCATAAAAGGGAATTAATGACATCCGATAGTATAATACCCCATATCATGGCTGTGGCGCATACCGCCAATGGTCTTTTCATAGCACCTCGGAATTATTTCATGACTCTTTTCATGATGGCAACATGTGCTGTACCATTTTGGCTCAAGGATTCCTCCATCCCCTGGGAACGGGTGAAGCCCATCCTTTCCCAAAACATGAGGCCTTTGATGTTCCTCTCCGAGACGGCTACGATGCAGGTTAAAGGTCCATACTTCTGACGTGCAAATTGAAGAAGCTGTTTAATAGCCTGTGAGCCCAGGCCTTTCCTCTGGAATACCGGGTCGATGATGATAATGTATATCCATAAGACAGTTTTGGTTTCGACGGTCTTGACCTCACCGTAGACGAAGCCTACAGCGTCGTTTCCTTGTCCGATGTCAATCATGGAGATCAAATCCTGGGGCGAAGACGACTTAAGCAATCTCTGCCTGATCTCTGAGAAATCCTTGAAACCGGTGGCGTAACCGAAGTGATCAGTCATACGATACCATTTTTCAAGTGTTGCAAAATCCTTGACGTCCAACCCCCTGAAGCCTAGATCATAACCGTTGTAGAGCCCCATAGAACAACCCCATCTTAAATGAATCTATTTAGGTGCCTGCACCAGATACCATTCTTCCCAACCGTTATAGATGTTCTTCCAAACCGGCATCCTTGGACCGCGAATACGATTGTTGTAAAGAACGGCACCATTTTTTCTAAAGAACGGCAGTATAACTGCATTCTGCCCATTTGTTCCCATACTGGTTTTTAAGAGTTCCAGCGTTCCGGTCATATCGGTGAACAGCGGCATTCTACAGCCTAAAAGCATCATATCATATTTTAGAGTTGTTATGACATTTTTTTCATCGGCATAGGAAACATTTTGGGGTATCAGCTGGATGCCGATATCCTCCAAGGCAATCGTGAGCCATTCTGCTTCCTTTTGTCTGTCGCTGTTAATGCCGTTAAATTTCAAAGTCAACGTAATGGGAACTTTACTGCCATTCTTGTTCATATAAAGCGTGTTCTTATCTTCAAGATACGTAAACCCCTGATCCAAAAGCGCTTTTATGGTGTCCTCGCGGCTCAGGCGACTTATTTCTGCCCCGTATTCAGGAGTACTTTCATAGGCCGGATTCCCCGATCCCAACGGAGTTTTGGCCGCATAGCCGCAGATATACTTAAGTAGAATCGTACGGAATGCCTCCTGCGATATAGGCGAGCCTGTTTCCCCCTGACTGGAGAGGGCTATAAACTCGAGAGTGTTGTTTTCATACTGGCTAAAAAAGATATCCGCTCTTTTCGAGTAGCTTTGAAGATCGCCATCCTCCAGGAAGGCGATATCCACCTCCTGCTTCTGGAAGGCCACCATCATCTCCGAATCATCCTTGTAGACCCTGAAATGAATACCGTCAAGCCAAACGGGATGATTCAGACCGTCAGCTTTACTAACAAACCACCAGTTGTCATTCCTCACCAGCTTGATGGTATTATCCTTGTAGGAATCAAATTTGAACGAACCCGTGCCTACAAGCTTCCTGTCGGCAGGCTGTCCCTCTATAGGCCAATCCTTGAAGACATGCTGCGGAAGAATGGGAAACGTGAGCTTCTCCGTGAGCCTCATATCCGGCGCATTCATCACAATGCGGATATCCAGCCGGCTCACAGCCTTTACACTTTGAATATTGCTCACATGGTCCCGGTAAAGGGACTTGTCACCTGCCCGTTTTACCGACTCAACAGAAAAAACCACATCATCTGCCGTAAGCGGCTCCCCATCGTGAAACAGAATACCATCCTTCAGCTTGATGTCCAGAATACTGCTATCCTGACTGAATGTAAAGCTGTCTGCCAGATCAGCCTTCATGCTACCATCCAAGTTTTCCTTGAACAGGGGGTCAAAAACGAAGGTCGAAAGCTGCCGGACGTAGGGGTTCTTTGTAGTGAGCGGGTTAAGTGTATCCGGGGTTGTCATAAAAAGGTTCAGAAAGCCCCCTTGAGCAGGTCCCTGATCCTCGCGCACGACCTTTCCGGTATTGCTGTCCACCATCGGAGTTGGATTTTCATCAATTGTATTCTGAGCCTGCTGGCCGCATCCGCTGACAATGGTCAAGGTCAGAAGGACAGCGCCCGCAAGTTTTAACGCTTTGTTCATTTTAACCTCTTATCATCATAAAGGCTGCTCCAGTACCGGTTTTCCCATGCATGCCGCGGTGAGAAAAGAAAACTTCCTTTTCACAGCGGGTGCATACCTGGCAGCCTGCAATCTTGCTTGGGTTGACACCCTGACGGATTAAGCTCTGTGTAATAATGCCTTCCAGGTTAATCATCCACTTACCGTCGGGTTTCTTAAAGGCATTGTCCCTTGCCCATTCAAAACGGGCCAAGAACTGCCCTGCAACATCTTCATCAACCTCGAAGCAGCACAGCCCGATGTGGGGGCCGAAACCTACTATGAGGTCGGAGGGTTGGCAGCCGTATGTTGCATTTAGGCCTTTTAGCGTCTCGCCCGCGATATCAAGAAGCGTACCCTTCCAACCCGAGTGGGACAGGGCTATGGCCTTCCGGATGGGATCATAAAAGTAAAGCGGAACGCAATCAGCATAGCAGGTTACGAGCATGAGGCCGGGGGTTTGTGTCATGAGGCCATCGACATCGCGAAAGCTCCGCTCCCTCATAATCCCCATCCCACGATGCTCTCCATCCACAGGTATCACCTTATTTGAATGGATCTGAAAAGAATAAACCATCTGGTCCCGTGATACACCCAAATCGTCAGCCAGGAGCCTGAAATTCTCCAGCACGTTGCTTCGGGGATCGGGCCGGTTAAAATTGAGGTTAAGGCTTTCAAATTCACCGGTGCTGACGCCCCCAAACCTTGTCGTAAAGCCCTGGAGGAGCTCCGGATAAGCCTCGAATAGAGGAATGTCGATGTAACGATGCGCATGCTGTTTAGCATCCCGTATATGTTCAGCAGTGAGTGTTGTGTTCACTTTAATAAACTCCTATTAACCATGATCCCTTCTATCCTATGCCGCCTCGTTTATTGCGGACTATAGAAGCAATAGCAGCGCTTACCCATATTTTTAGCCTGGTACATGGCCTTGTCTGCCATGCCTTCAAGCTCCTTTACGCTGCTTGAATCCTGCGGGGCAAGAGCTACACCAATGCTACAGCTCAAAGGCATCAGCGATTTTCCGATAATCCGGGGCTTAGCAAGAAGAGAGAACATCTCTTCCAATAGAATGGTCACTTCTTTTCTCTCCATACCGGGAAGAAAGATGACAAACTCGTCCCCGCCCTTTCGAAACATAAGCCCCTTGTCCTTAAAAACCTTATTAAGGGCCGCCGCAAATTCTATGATAAGCTTGTCTCCTGCGTGATGTCCATACCTATCATTTACCAGCTTGAGGTTATCGACATCAAAAAAAAGCATAGCCCCGCGCTGCTGGTATTTTTCAAGGGTTGTCGTTATCTTGGCTTCAAAATCCCGGTAGGTCAGGCAGCCGGTCAGGGGGTCCTTGTCAGCCTGGTCCTTGAGGTTTTGATGCTCCTTCTGGATATTGAAAAGCGTCAGCTGCATGACCGCATAAGCTCTTTTTTTATCATATTCGCTCTCTGTAAGCTTTTCCGTAATAGCCATATAAGCTCTCAAAGCCTGATTTTCGCTGTCCGGGTTATTAAGTGTCCTGCTGATCTCGGCATAGAGCTTGTAGCTCTGCTGGAAAAGCTCAAGAAAGCCGTACTGCTCGCTTATCTTTAAGGTTTCATCCAAAGAAGCCAGTGCTTCCTCGTTCCGGCCTTCCTCCATAAAGAGCTTGGCCCTGCCGATGAAGCCCTCAGCTCTTGAGAAGAAATTATGGTACTTTTCCGAGAGCTTCAAGGCAAGCTCGCAGGCTTTATGAGCCCTGATGCGCTTCCCCTTTTTTGCAAGGACAATCGAAAGAATGAAGTATATATCCGCCCACACATCCTGGTCCTTTTCACGCCAGTTGGCATTACGGGCCAGCATGCAGTATTCATAGGCCTTATCATAATTCTCCAGATCCAAATAGCTGTTGGCGATATTACGTAAATAGAGCGTAACTGGCTCGCCGATATAACGTGCCTTCTCGTAAGCCATGTGCAGGTACTTGAGTGAATTGTTAAAATCCTTAATATCAGAAAATACCGAAGCGATATTATTATGGATACGGCACTCCACATCACCGATAGCATGCTTCTTAGCAATTTCAAGCGCCTCGAGAAATTGCTCCAAAGCCTTGGAATTCACCATGATCAGGCTGTAGGCAATACCTATGGCGTTCTTTGCCAGTGCAATCCGTCGGTAATCCTTTAGTTTCTCGGCAATTTTAAGGCATTCCTCACAGGTATTAATAGCATCCGCATTGCGATTGATGGCGTGACTGATGCGCGATAAAACAAAAAGGCTTTCGAAGCGCCCGACATCGTAGCGTATAGATGTGGACAGCTCCAAAGCCTCTGTTGCCTTCTTTTCTGCAAGCAGGGGATCAATATATATGTGGTCTTTGGATTCCGCAATAAGCGCATCTATGGCTGAAACTGATTTCTCCATGGAACCACCTATTTCCTATAATGCCATCTATTATATCATAAAGCTTTTAACAGCCTCAACCAATTCATCAATCAACTGTGGGAGAGCCTCGTTTCGGGTGCCGACAATATGATAATGGCAGCGGTTCATGGGCACTAATATTTTCTGCGCGGGGCTTTCGGCTATGGCCCGCGCCATGGCCGGAGACAGCTCACCTAGCATGGAATTGGCAGCTATAATGCCAAGAGACCCAAGAATGATATTAACCTTAGGTGCGTTGACCAAAATAGCATTTTCACCTGAAGCCCCCTCATCAGCACCGGCTTTCAGCATGGCTGCTGTTGCCAGTGGGTTCGTCCCAAGGGCAAGTATGTCCAGATTGGGTCCGAAAGCCTGCCTCAGCCTACCAACAATAGCCTTTCCTATGCCTCCACCCTGTCCGTCAATCACTGCTACGCGCATAAAAATCCTCCCAGCTAGCTTTGCTATTATTATAGCCAAACCAGCAGGCAGAAGAAAGGCTTATTTTGGATGGCCGCAGACAGGACAGTTTTGGAGTGCCAGCGGCATTTCAAGATTACATTCCGCTAAAAGCGCTTCATTTGTAAGGATTGACCTGGTTTCTCCATCTGCCGCAATGCGGCCCGATTTCATCACAATGGTTCGAGGGCACAGTTCAAGGATCATATCCATGTCATGGCTCGTGATGATGCGTGTATGCTCAAAGCCTTTAATAAGCTCAATAATGCGGCGTCGCCCCTTCGGATCAAGGTTGGTGGTGGGCTCGTCCATAATCAGAAGATCCGGGGCCATCGACATAACCGAAGCGATTGCAGCGGCGCGTTTTTCCCCTCCAGACAGTCGGTATGGCGGCCGATCCTTCAAGTGAGGTATCCCCACGAGCGTCAAAGCCTCCATAACCCTTTTTTCCACTTCATTTTCATCGAGCTTCATGTTTCTTGGTCCAAAAGCCACATCCTCATAGACCGTGGGCATGAAAAGCTGGTCATCCGGGTTTTGGAGCACCATCCCCACGTGCTGACGTATGAGCGGAATGGTTTTGGGTGTTACCTCGATATCCCCCACGCTGACTTTTCCCGATTGAGGCTGTAAAAGCCCCATGACAAGCATGAGCAGCGTTGATTTTCCGGCTCCGTTGGCCCCCACAATGCCAACTGCTTCCCCATGAGTAATATGAAGGGAAACCCCGTCAATGGCACGATTGCCATCGGGATAATGAAAACTGACCTCTTTAGCATCCAATCTGTGATGACTCATGATAAACCTCCCAATAACAGCGGGATATTGACCAAACGAATGAGGATGAAGTATATCAGCCAAAAGAGGCCAAAGGCCATATCCTTGCCCTTTAAAAGCCCGATGGGCCTAACAGGGAAATCTCCTTCAAAGCCCCTGAGCCGCATGGCCTGATAAACACGCTCTGCCCTGTCGAAGGTGCGCAGCAAAAGCTGCCCGGCAAGAGAGCCCCAGGCCTTATAACCGACCCCTTTCTGCCCCGGCGCTCTGAAGCCATAGGCTGTAAGGGTTCTTGCAGCCTCCTCCATGAGTACCGTCAGATACCTGTAGGTCAGAAGAAGCTGCATGACCAGAATGCGCGGAACCTTTAAAGCCCTCAGACTTGCGGCAATTCTCGGAAGACCGCAGGTTGACAGCAGTAACAGGGCTGCGCAGACCGTCAATATTCCTTTGAGGGTAAGTGAGAAAAAGGTCACCCAGCCCCTTGCCACGTGTAAAGGGCCTAGTGCAATAGGGACACGGTCAAGGAAGGGATTAAAAATACCAATGCCCAGGATGAGCGGCAATGCAAATGCCATACGGGTCAAAACCGGTCTGACGGGAATATCGGCCATAACAAAAATCACAAGCGGATAGAGAAGCAGGGGCAATAAACGACCTGTTTCAAAGGGTCCGAAGGCTGTCTCTTATACACATCT
>JAOABT010000006.1 GCA_026418215.1 Clostridia bacterium
GGTATATATTTACATAACTATTATAGCATACCTACGATGATGAAAATAAATAGGCAAATATTATTGATCGTGTTCCTTTTCATGGAGTTACATCGCTAAAAGGATAATATGGCTATAGCCCCTTAAAAATCGAAAAGACAGCCCCGAAAGGCTGCCTTTTAATTGCTGTTTTGATTACTTGGTGAACTTTTTGAAAACGACAACGCCGTTATGTCCGCCAAAGCCGAGGGCATTGGAGATGGCATACTCGAGCTCCTTGGGGCGTCCGACGTTGGGTACGTAATCCAGATCACAATCGGGATCAGGATTAGCAAGGTTGATTGTCGGAGGCAGGAAGCTGTTGCGGATTGCAAGAATGGTGGCAATAGCCTCAACACCGCCTGCAGCACCTAAAAGGTGTCCGTGCATGGATTTGGTGGAGCTCACGGGCAGATTCTTGGCGTAGTCACCGAAAACGCTCTTGATAACCATGGTCTCAATAGGGTCGCCGATAGGAGTGCTGGTACCATGCGTATTGATATAGCCAACCTGCTCGGGCTTGATGCCTGCATCTTCAAGAGCAAGCTGCATGCACTTGACGCCAGCCTCTCCTTCCGGATGAGGAGCAGTGATATGGTAAGCGTCGCAGGTGCATCCAAAGCCGACAATTTCAGCAATGATGTTGGCGCCACGGTTAACTGCGTGCTCATATTCCTCAAGAACAAGAATACCAGCGCCTTCACCCATTACAAAGCCGTCCCTGTCCTTATCGAAAGGCCTGCAGGCTGTCGCAGGATCAGGATTCTCAGACATCGCTCTGGATGCGCAAAAGCCGGCAAATCCAAGAGGTGTGATGGAAGCCTCGGCGCCGCCGGTGATCATAACATCGGCGTAGCCATTTTGAATAACGCGCATGGCATCGCCCACGGAATGGTTGGAGGTTGCACAGGCTGTAACGACACAGGCGTTGTAGCCCTTGATGCCAAAGCGGATAGCAACCTGGCCGCCTGCCATGTTGACGATCATCATGGGAACGAAGAAAGGACTGACTCTCTTCGGGCCTTTTTCGAATAGGGTACGGCAGTTGTCTTCCAGGGTTTCAATACCGCCTACGCCTGAACCGATAATCACACCGGCACGGTAGGGGTCCATCTTTGAGAAATCAATTCCAGCCATATCAACGGCCTGTTGAGAAGCTGCAACGGCATATTGTGTAAAGAGGTCCATACGCTTGACCTCTTTTCTGTCAATGTATAACGTGGGATCAAAGGTATCATTCTGTGCGGCAACCTTGGTCGTGAAATTGGTGGTATCGAACTTCGTGACTGTCTTAATCCCGCTTTTTCCTTCCTTCAATGCATTCCAGAAGGTCTCAACGTCATTGCCTAGTGCACTGACGACGCCCATTCCTGTTACTACAACTCTCTTTTTCATGAAACTTGACCTCCTCGAAACTTAGATAAGTTCGCTTTATTTCTCTCGTCATATTTGAGATAAAAAAAGCCCCAACATAGCTGTTGGGACTTTTTTATTTGATTTTTTAATTATTGATGTGCCTTAATGTACTCAACAGCATCACCAACGGTTGTAATCTTTTCAGCTTCCTTGTCTGGTATTTCCAAATCAAACTCTTCTTCGAGAGCCATGATGAGCTCTACGATATCGAGGGAATCGGCACCGAGGTCATCAATGAAAGAAGCCTCCATTTTGATTTCTCCTTCATCAACACCCAGTTGTTCTACGATGATATCCTTAACCTTTTCAAATACCACACCATTCACCCCCTTCCAGACAGGAATTGCAATTTTATTATCCATATTATTGCATCCATTAGAAATAATATTACATATACAGCCCACCGTCAATATTTATTACCTGTCCCGTAATATATTGCGCCATGTCGGAAGCAAGAAATAATGCCAGATCAGCAACTTCGACAGGTGTCCCATACCTACCGAGCGGGATGCTTTTCAGGTAATTTTCCTTAATTTCCTCGGGCAGTGAGCCTGACATGCTTGTTTCTATAAAACCGGGAGCAATGGCGTTACAGGTAAGTCCCCTGCGCGCATATTCCCTGGCTACAGACTTTGTGAAACCGATTAAGCCGGCTTTTGAGGCAGCGTAGTTTGTCTGGCTGGAATTACCCATGAGACCCACTACAGACGTCATATTGATGATGCTGCCCTTTTTCTTTTTCATCATGACCTTAACGGCAGCCTTGGTTGTAAGAAAGACACTCTTGAGGTTGGTATCCAAAACCTTGTCCCAATCCTCTTCTTCCATCTTGATCAGAAGCTTGTCATTGGTGATGCCCGCGTTATTCACAAGGACATCAAGACCTCCAAAGGCTTCAATTGTCTTGTCAATGAGGCCCTGGGCAGCTTCAGCCAAGCTCAAATCTCCCACATAGCCGGCCACGGAATAACCCTTTTCCTTAAGCTCCGCAACCGCCTTATGTACGCTTTCACTTGTGCCGGAAAGCATGACATTGGCACCGTGAGCAGCAAACTGGGCGGCAACCGCATAGCCTATGCCACGTGAAGAGCCTGTTACAATGACCGTTTTGCCTGTAAAGTTCATTTCTAAAACCTTCCTCAATTTATCATAGACTGGAAGCATTCTTTTTTCAAAGGCATTTGTTGGAAGATTAAGCCTTTAACGCTGTAATTGTCGCTTCAAGGGAGGCATTGTCTTCTACATTATAGACCTTTGCGTTCTTATCAATTTTCTTAACAAAACCGCTTAGCACCTTGCCTGGGCCAATTTCCACAAAGGTGTCCACACCGTTTTCAAGAAGGGTTGCGATACAATCCTCCCAGCGGACTGAGGAGCTTACCTGTCTGATCAGAAGTTCCTTGACATCATGAACAGATTCCACAACCTTACCGGTAACATTGGTTACTACCGGAATGGTCATAGGCTTCGCTTCAACGTTTTCGAGCTCCTTGGCGAGCTTTTCCCCTGCAGGCTTCAAGAGGCTGCAGTGGAAGGGAGCGCTGACGCTTAAGAGCATGGCGCGCTTTGCGCCCTTTTCTGTAGCAAGCTTGATGGCTTCATTCACAGCCGCAACCTCTCCGGCAACAACAATCTGGCCGGGGCAGTTGAAGTTGGCGGGCTCCACAATACCCGCAGCGCTTGCCTTGGCGCAGACATCAAGGACATCCTCCCTTGATAAACCCATAATGGCAGCCATGGTGCCAACGCCAACCGGAACGGCTTCCTGCATGAATTTACCGCGCTTTTTAACCAGGCTTACGGCTTCCTTGAAGGTAAAGGTTCCGGAAAGAACGTGAGCGGCATATTCGCCAAGGCTTAAGCCAGCCGTAAAGTCCGGCCTGATGCCTGCCTCAAGAAGGGGTTGAGCGCATGCAATGCTTGTTGTAACAATGGTAGGCTGTGTATTTTCGGTGATTTTAAGTGTTTCATCATCACCTTCGAAAATCATTTTCCTGACATCAAAGCCAAGGGCTTCTGTGGCCTGATCGAAAACCATGCTCGCAGCTTTTGAGCTTTCTGAAATTTCCTTGCCCATGCCCACATACTGTGCGCCCTGGCCAGGAAAAATAAAGGCTATCTTTCCCATGTTATCCTCCTGAAAATTGAACTTATTTAGACCAGGTCAGCAGGGCCGCCGCATATGTAAGGCCTCCGCCGAAGGCAACCAAGACGAGCTTATCACCCTTCTTGAGCATGTTTTTCCTGGCTGCTTCATCCAGGCAAACAGGAATGCTTGCACTGGAGATGTTTCCTGTGAATTCAAGATTGGTATAGATTCTTTCCATAGGAACATTTAAACGCTTGCTGGCATTCTGAAGGATACGGATATTGGCCTGGTGAGGGAAGACATATTTCACCTCGTCCATTGTAACCTGGGCCTTTTCCAGCACCTTTCCGGTAGCCTCGCCCATAATCCTTGAAGCAAAGGTAAAGACCTCGCTTCCGTCCATCCAGATAACCTGCTTCTTGCCTTCATTTCTGTTGGCACGATCTGTTTCAGTTTCAAAGAAACAAGGCAGAGTAAGCACCGAACCGCCTTCTCCCATAGCCCCCATCACAGCTGATTCAATACCTGTGCCGTCTTCAACACGACCCAGAACGACTGCACCGGCGCCATCTCCAAAGAGCACGCAGGTCTTACGGTCAGTAAAATCAGTAACGCGGCTGAGAGCTTCAGCTGCAATAACTAAGATTTTGCTGTAGGTTCCAGTACGGATGAATTCCTGAGCAACCTGAAGGGCATAAATGAATCCGCTGCATGCAGCATTCAAATCGAACGCTGCCGCTTTCACGGCGCCAACTTCTTTTTGCACGCTGCAGGACAAGGAAGGTGTCAGGTAATCAGGTGACAAGGTGGCCGCAATGATGAGATCAATATCCTCGGGCTTAAGTCCGGCATCGGATATAGCCTTTGATGCCGCATCCGACGCGAGCTTTGCGAGAGGCACTTCGTCGTTAAGGATTCTTCTTTCCCGGATTCCGGTTCTTTTTATGATCCATTCATCTGAGGTTTCAACAATGCTTTCAAGTTCGGCATTTGTAAGTTTCTTTTCAGGCAGAGCACTGCCCGTACCTAGAATTCCAGCCTTAAAGGGCTTCGTCATATAGACCTCCGACTTCCATGCACGCAAAGATGCTTTTCATTTGCTCCATCACTGTAGTGCAAGCAGAGCTGCATGCCTTGAGGATGGTGTTTTTGATAGCCTTCGCCTTGGAGTTGCCATGGCACTTGTAGATCATGCCGTTGACACCAAGGATGGGCGTTCCGCCTAACTCCTCCGGGTCAATTTCCTTTTTGAGTTTTTTAAGCTCATGCTTAACGAGAAGGAAGCTTAACTTTCCTGATAAACTCTTTGAGTACATCTTTTTGAGATAATCCATGAAATATTTGCCAGTCCCCTCCATGACCTTCAGCATGGCGTTTCCGGTAAAACCGTCGCACACCACAACATCAACCTTGCCGTCCGTGAGGTCCCGGCCTTCGATATTGCCGATAAAGTTGATGTTTGACTTTTTAAGAACCTCGTAGGCCTGCTTGAGGGCTTCATTACCCTTGCTTTCCTCGGTGCCGACGTTAACAAGGCCGACACGCGGGTTTTCAATGCCATACATGTTTTTCATGTATTCGGTTCCCATGATGCCAAACTGAAGATAGTTGATCGGCTTAATCTGAGTGTTCATACCTGCGTCAATAATCATGGTCTGGCCCTTGGTCGATGGAACGACGGGAGCTAAAGCCGGCCTTACGACTCCCTTCATTCTTCCCGCAATCAAGAGCGATCCCGCAAGAAGAGCGCCTGTGCTCCCTGCGGAGATGAAAGCCTGAGCAGATTGAGACTTGATTTTTTTCATGCCGACCACTAAGGACGAATTTTGCTTCTTTTTAATAGCTTCGGTGGGTTTATCCATATTGGTGATTTCATCGTTGGTTTCTGTGATAATAATCCTTGAATTGTTTAAATTCTGGGTTCCCAAACACTTTTCTATCTTAGCCCGATCTCCTAAAAGCTCGAGTTCAAATCCATCATTTTCATTAATCGCTTCAAGGCAACCCTTGACAATCTCATCGGGTGCGTTGTCTCCTCCCATTGCGTCAACCAATATTCTCAAAGCACTCAGCTCCTTATATCTAAAGTTTGATACCAGCAGTATTATTACCGGCTTACCTATTCCCCATCATATGGC
>JAOABT010000048.1 GCA_026418215.1 Clostridia bacterium
GCGTTGGTGATGCCGATGATTTCACTCTTATCCTTGATCTTCTTCCACATCTTGTTGGAGGTATCAGCATGAAGGTCTGCAACAGCGTTGGACTTTCTGGAAAGTCTGAGTGCGCCGACTGTCATGTTAAAGGGGCTTCCGCCAAGAGTCTTGAGCTGTTTCTTGTTGAGGTTGAGGTTAGCGCCCAGGTACATAAGTCTTTCAATGGGGTGAGACTCGTTACCCTGCAGAATAGGAGTATGGGTTGTGAAAACAACCTCTTCGCGGGTTGCAGCCCAAGCATCCTCAAAGCTTGCACCCTTTTCCATCTTCTCTCTTAAGAGCTCGAAGCCTGCAAAGAGAGCGTGGCCTTCATTGAAGTGGTAAACATCAGCCTTGTAGCCTAATGCTCTTAATGCTCTTACGCCGCCGATACCGAGAACCATCTCCTGAGCGACGCGTTCTTCGCCGAACCAGCCGTAAAGCTGACCGCAAATCCAGCGGGATTCGCCATCGTTGCCGTCGATATCGGTGTCGAGGAGATAAAGGTTGTCAACGCCATGGGCATTGTACTTCCAAACCTTGATCTTAACGTCGTTGCCCTTGATGGGTACATTCACGATAACACCGGTGTCTTCAAGGAAATCATAGCTTCTGTTCTTGTAAGCATCGTAGGGCTTGCCGGTGTCCTTGTCGATAAACTGGTCGCCGTAACCCTGCTTCCATTTGATACCAATTCCTACCATAGGGAACTTGTCGTCGCAAGCGCCCTTCATGTAGTCGCCGGCAAGAATGCCGAGACCTCCCGCATAAAGCTTCACATTGCTTTCAATGGCATATTCCATACAGAAATATGCAACGCTGGGCAGTTGTTTCTTCATTATGTGTTCTCCTTTCAAATCAGGTACTGTAGGGTTTTTTATGATTTAAATTCTATACCAGGCTTAAGGGAAACTTTCTTATCAAACAGAACAATGTCAATCGCTTCTCCTTCTTCAAGAAGCAGCGTTGTGCCCTGTTCGCTGACGTTAACCTTCAAGAGGCGTCCACGGTAAACCAAACGGAAAGAATAATCCTTCCAGGATGCAGGCTTGAAAGGTGCGAGGCAAAGCTCGCCATCCTTGATTCTCATGCCACCGAAGCCATGCACGATGCTCATCCAGGTTCCAGCCATTGACGTGATATGAAGTCCGTCGTCAGTGTCCTTGTTATAGTTGTCGAGGTCGAGTCGTGCGGTTCTTAGGTAGAGCTCGTAAGCCTTTTCCTCACGACCAATTTCGGCTGCGATAATCGAGTAAACACATGGAGAAAGGGAAGATTCGTGAACCGTTCTGGGCTCATAGAAATCAAAGTTTCTGATCTTCTGATCCTTGGTGTACTGATCGTTCAGGAACCACATGCCCTGCAGCACGTCAGCCTGCTTGATGAAGCAGGACCTTAAGATTCTGTCCCATGACCACTTCTTGTTAAGCGGCAGTTCGTTCTTATCGAGCTCGGAAACAAGAATCTGTTCCTTATCAAGGTAGCCGTCCTGCTGGAGGAAGATGCCAAGCTCCTTGTCCTCAGGCAGATACATCTTGCTGCTGGTGTCTGCGAATTGTGCCACCTCAGCATCTGTAAGGCCCAAGCGCTCAAATGCAGCCTTATAAAGATCTGCATACTTTTCCTTCATAAGCTTCAAGGACTCGACTGTATAGCCAAGGCTCCATTTAGCCATGCGGTTGGTATACCAGTTGTTATTAACGTTGTTTTCGTATTCGTTTGGTCCGGTAACGCCCAGGATCATGTAGACATCCTTCATCTTATTGTAATTAGCTCTGGATGCCCAGTAACGTGAGGTCTGGACGAGAACGTCGATACCCTTGGTGGCGAGGTAAGACTCATCACCGGTGTAATCGGTGTAATTCTTGATAGCGTAAGTGATGGCAGCATTACGGTGAATCTCTTCGAAGGTAATCTCCCATTCGTTGTGGCACTCTTCACCGTTCATGGTCACCATGGGGTAAAGCGCACCCTTCACGCCGAGCTTCTGGGCGTTCTCAATAGCCTTGTCAAGCTGATTATGACGGTAAACCAAAAGGCTCCTTGCAATTTCGGGCTGCTGTGTGCCGAGGTAGAAGTAGAGGCAGTAAGCTTCGGTATCCCAGTAGGTGCTTCCGCCGTATTTTTCACCGGTAAAGCCCTTGGGTCCGATATTCAGACGCGGGTCATCGCCGGAGTAGGTGCAGTTCAGGTGGTAAATGTTGAAGCGGATACCCTGCTGAGCAAGCACATCGCCTTCAATGGTGATGTCGCCCATGTGCCAAATAGCCGCCCACTTTGCTATATGCTCTTCCAACAGCTTAGAGTAACCGTTTTCCTTTGCGTTTTTAGCATTCTTGAGGGCTACCTCTTCAATCTTGTTGGCTTCATAGTAGCGATCGCTTACAACAGATACATACTTTTCAAGGGTTACGGTTGCTCCCTTGGAAACCTTGGTACCGATTTTAACGCCCACATACTCGCCGTTGTTCTCGTTTACAGCGCTCTTAGTCACAACATCGGCGCCGATAACGTTCCATGTGAAGGCGGCGGATACAGTGAACTCGGTCTTACGGGTCTTCATGGTCACATAGGAAGACTCCTCGGTTGCCTTGCTTGACACGTAATCCCAGAACTTTTCGTTATAGTTGGCATCTTCGTTCTTCACATCTCCATCCAAGAAGGGAAGGAACGATATTTCAGCGTCCTTGCTCTTACTGGAAACAGAATAGCGGATGGCTGCAACATCAGGGCTTGCATAGCTTACAAAGCGCTCTGCCTGGATGTCGAATTCGGAGCCGTCTGCACTTATGAAGGTGAAGCTTCTTCTCAAGACGCTTTCCTTCATGTCCAATTCTCTCTTATAGTTTGTGAATTTTGCCTTTGCAAGGTCGACAACTTCGCCATTAATGAAAACGCGAATGCCGATAAAGTCAATTGCATTCAGGACCTTTGCAAAATACTCGGGATAACCGTTTTTCCACCAGCCAACCCTTGTCTTATCGGGATAATAAACACCGGCAACATAGGTTCCTTTGAGGGAATCCCCGGAATAATCCTCTTCATGATTGCCGCGAAGCCCCATCCGACCATTTCCGGATGACATGAGGCTTTCAAAAAAACGGTTCTCTTCTTTAGAGAACCCATCCTGAATGATTTTCCATTCGTTATTGACCAGGATACTCATTCCACTAAACCTCCGATATCAGCGTAAATTTCCTGTTCCTGTTCAGGCTTTAAGAGCAGCTAAACCGCCGATTCTCTTTCCACCAGATTGGTAGGAACAATATAGTGAGTAGGTGCGCTTTCCTTTGCTTCGATGAAGTCCAAAAGCACCTTGGCAGCATAAAAACCAAGCTTATCGGCGTTAACATCCACCGAGGTGAGCTTGGGGCTTTGGAAAAGCCCTAAGGGAGTATTGTTGAAGCCCGTGACGGCCATATCCCCAATATTTTTTTCCTGCATGGCTTTCAGAACACCGAGGGCCTGCATGTCATCACAGGTGACGACCGCAGTGGGCTTATTCTGCCCTGCTTCCCAGGCCGATATGATTTTCATGGCACAATCGTAGCCAAAATCATCGGAAAATTCACCACTATCAAAAAGGATGGACTTATCGGGGCTGACACCGTGAATGGACATCGCCCTTTTAAAGCCTTCCAATCTGTCTCTTGAAACGTTGAGTCCTAAAGGTCCGCCGATAAAGGCGATGCTTGAATGCCCCTTCGAAATTAAGAAATCCGTCACCTGATAGGTGGCCTGGAAGTTGTCATTATCAACCCAGAGCACGCCTTTTGTTTCATCAGGGCGTCCGATAATGGAGAAGGGGAATTTCTTTTTCTTTAAAAAATTAATACATTTATCATTGGTTCTTGAGGTAAAGAGAATGATGCCATCAACGCTTCTGCTTGATACATAGCGCATGGCGATGTTGAGATCCTCTTCCTCGTGCTTGTTAAAGGCAAACATCACATTGTAGCCGTTTTCCTGAGCATATAAACTGACTCCTGTGAGGGCCTGAACAAAGAACGGGTTTCTGATAAGAGAATCTGCCTCTGTATTTAAAATAAGACCGATGGTCTTGGTAGAGCTGTTTGCTAGACTACGGGCTATGGCGTGAGGATAATAGTTTAATTCGTCAACCGCTTTTCTGACACGCTGCTTCGTCTCTTCGCTGATTCTTGGATTGTCCGATAGGACACGGGAAACAGTAGAAGCGGAAACCCCTGCGATCTTGGCAACGTCGTTAATTGTAGCGCCCATGGTTTGCACCCTTCTTTCCGAATTTCAGGTGAAAAATGATGAAAATAGCGTATGTTCAAGCGTTTGCACGATTAATTATAACGACTAAAGTGAGGAATGTCAAGAACTACTAAAACCATCGGAGAATTTATAGAATATAAATCCGTTTCGAGGGAAAACTATATGAAATTTGCCCTAGCCGCAGGTTTGACTTTGCACAGGAGTTCCTATATAATGTTGGCAATTAGTGCAAACGATTGTATTGCAAGCTTTTAGCCTATTGTGACCTATATGGAGGTAGTTTTTATGCCCATTAAAGCAGCTTTGTTTGATTTGGACGGTGTTATTGTAGACACAGCCAAATACCATTATCTTGCCTGGCAGAGACTGGCCAAGGAGCTTGGCTTTGTTTTCACCGAGAAGGACAATGAGCGTTTGAAAGGTGTTTCACGTATGCGCTCCCTTGAAATCCTGCTTGAAGTCGGCGGATTGACCGGCAAGTTCTCCGAGCAGGAGATGAATGATATGGCTGCCCGTAAGAATGACTGGTATGTTGCCTATATCTCCAAGATGGACGAAAGCGAGATTCTTCCCGGCACCGTTGAATGCCTCAAGGGCTTCAGAGCTTTAGGTGTGAAGACCGCTTTAGGCTCCGCCAGTAAAAACGCCATGCTCATTCTTAATAATCTCAAGCTCACCCCCTATTTTGACGCCATTATCGACGGAACCAAAACCTCGAAGGCGAAGCCCGATCCCGAGGTGTTTCTGCTAGGCGCCAAGGCGGTTGCTATTGAACCTGAAAATTGCGTCGTCTTTGAGGATGCCCAGGCAGGCATTGAAGCTGCAAAGAGTGCCGGTATGAAGGCCGTCGCCGTTGGAAAGCCCGAGGACCTTAAAGGTTATGACCGCATCATCAAGGGACTTTTCGAGGTAACCCCACAGGAGATCATCAATCTTTAATGAGACAGCATAGGTCCATACTCAAGTGAGCATACTGGGTCTTGATAAATTCAGCCAAATTGTATCATACTCTGGCTGTTATCATCGCTCAAGCAGCCACTTGCTTTGGTCTCGACGTCACAGCAGCTCTCTTAAATTGAAGATACCGCGGTATAAAAATAAACCGGCTGATGTTACGCTCAGCCGGTTTATTTTTCATCAACTTCTATACTTCACGGTTGTCTCATAGGCTTTCACTTTATAAAGGATAATGCGTTAATATAGCTGTAAGCAAGTATGGACGCCAGTTCACCAGGACATTCACATGGTGATGGTCTGCTCACGGGCAGGTCCCACACCGATGTACTTCATGGGAACGCCTGTAATCTCTTCAATTCTTCTTACATATTTCTTTGCAGCCTCAGGCAGGGAGTCAAAGCGCCTTGCTTTGGAGATATCAATGCCCTTCCAGCTTTCAAACTCCTCGTAAACGGGCTCACAGCGAGACAGCTCCTTCAGGTTTGAAGGATAATAGTCAATAACCTTTCCATCGAGCTTGTAGGCCACGCAAAGCTTGATGCCGTCAAGCTTGCCAATGGTATCAAGGTGATTCATGCAAAGACCTGTAAGACCGTTAACACGGGCCGCATACTTAAGCATCACGGCGTCCAGCCATCCGGTACGACGGGGACGACCGGTGGTTGTGCCGTATTCATGGCCTAATTCCCTGATGGTGTCGCCGATCTCGTTAAGCTGTTCCGTGACAAAGGGGCCTGCTCCCACACGAGAGGTATAGGCCTTCATAACTCCCAGAACCTCGGTAATCATACGGGGGCCAACACCGGCACCGGTGCAAACGCCGCCGGCAATAGGGTTTGAAGAGGTCACGAAAGGATAGGTTCCGAAGTCGATATCCAGGAAGGTCGCCTGAGCGCCTTCAAACAGCACAACCTTTTCCTGCTCCAAAGCCACATGGATAATAGAATTTACGTCACGCACAAAGGGGCGGAGCCTTTCTGCATACGCCAGGTAGTCCTCAATGATCTTTTCAGCGTCGAGGGGCTCGCCGCCATAGACCTTTGTGATGATGGCATTCTTTATTTCAATATTGGCATAAACCTTTTCTCTGAAGGTGTCCGGGTCCATGAGATCGCCCATGCGGATACCGCTTCTTTCAGCCTTGTCCGTATAGGCAGGACCAATGCCGCGCTTGGTGGTGCCAAGGCCGTCCTTGCCTCTCGCGCTCTCCTGAAG
>JAOABT010000062.1 GCA_026418215.1 Clostridia bacterium
ATCATATAGAATGAAGTATCAAAGCTTCATAAGAAGTGCAACAAAAGCATACAGGTATGACGGAACAAAGGAGGGAATGCTGTTGAAAAAGGCCTATGATTGGATTGTGTTCGACCTTGGCGGCGTTCTTGTAGAGCTGCAGGGCTTTGGGTTCTTTGACCCATGGACGAAAAATAAAAAGGACGAAGCTGAATTCGGGAAGCTATGGCTTAAATCGCCCTCGGTCAGGCTCTATGAAGCTGGCAAAATAAGCTCAACAGACTATGCACAGAGGTTAGTCAGGGAGATGAAGCTTACGTGCACAGCGGAAGAATTTCATAAAAGCTATAAAAACTTTATCAAAGGGCCCTTTGAGGGCGCTTTTGGCCTTTTGAAGGAGCTTAAGCATGAGTACAAGGTTGCTTGCCTTTCAAACACCAACGACATACACTGGGAAGGACTCTTAAAACAGTATCCTATGGATTCTTACTTCGACAAGCTATTCCTGTCTTATCGGATAGGCCTTCTAAAGCCCGACCGGGAAATTTTCGTGCATGTCATTGATGAGCTGAAGGTAAGCCCTTCGCGTATTCTTTTCTTTGACGACAACCTCATGAACGTTGAAGCTGCTCGGCAGGCCGGGATTGAGGCTTTCAGAGTCAAAGGTCCCAAGGAAATAAAGAGTAAGCTCAGGGAGCTGGGGGTTGACTATAAAGACTAAGGGTAAAACGGGGAGAATGGTATGCAGATTGAAGAAATGCGGATCGAAGACTATGATGATATGCTGGAGCTTTGGCAGAATACGCCCGGAATGGGCTTGAGCAGAGCCGATGACAAAGACGAGATAGCCATGTTCTTGAAGCATAATCCCGGCCTGTGCTTTACCTGTTCCGAGCTCGGAAGAATTGTAGGCACTATACTCTGTGGCTTTGATGGGCGCCGCGGCTATCTTTATCATCTTGCCGTAGATAAAGCCTATCGTCATAGGGGGCTCGGCAAAGCGCTTGTTCATAAAAGCCTTGAGGCGCTTTCTAAAAAGGGCGTGGAGAAGTGCCATTTGTTTGTCTTTAAGGATAATGCGCTTGGCAGGGGCTTTTGGGAGAATACAGGCTGGAAGCAGAGGGAAGATATTGTTGTATTCTCAAAGGACGTGGGGGGACCATAACCTGGAGCTTCAGATTCTTCATCTTATTGAAGGCGCCAAAAGGACCACCGGGCTCAACCGTCATCATTGATGTGTTCCGGTCCTTTATGTTTCCCTGCTATGCTTACGACAACAATGCGAAGGACAATATGCCTGTGAGTGATCTGGATGAGGCTTATAGATTGAAAAGAGCTCGTTCTGACGCCCTTCTTCTTGGAGAGAGGCATGCCCGCATCCTGGAGGGCTTATAGGCTTACATTACCGGGTTAAAGCTCATAAAATTTCTTTAAAGATGCAGAGCGTCTTTTGTGACAGCGTGTCAGAAAGCAGTGTCAGGTGCTTCGAGCCTGTCTCATAAACCTTGATGATATCGATAAGCTCTGCTTCATCAGGCAGCATTTCAACAAACCGGTTGGGGCATTTTTCAAGCAGCTCCGGCCGATAGGTGACTTTCTCATCGTTTTCAAAGATGGCGGCATAGAACACACCCGTCTCCACGAGATCCTGGAAGAAGTGGCTACCGAAGGACAGCTCAGGCATATATCCAGCTCCCTCGTAAGAGACCTCGCATAGGGCTTTAATGGTACTGATTTCGGCAAAACGCACAGGCACTCCAAGCTCGGGTGAGGACGTGCCCCAGCGGCCGGGACCCATGAGCATGACGTTTCTTTCCGTATGGCGAAGCAGCTCGTTAATCTTGCCGATAGCCCTTGCCACCCTGTATTTGGTGTTCATGGGGCAGAGGTAATAAGCTCGGGGATCAACCAAAACAACCGTATCGAGAGGCTGGAATATCGAGCCTCCCATGGTGGAGCCTATCATGGAGAACAGTGTTGAAGCAGGCGTTCCTTTAGGCATCTTGACCTTCAGGCCCAGGCCCCGGGTCTGAAGCGGTCTGCACTGCAGCAGGTTGACGGCAAAATCGCCCTGTTCGGAAAAATTAATGGTGAACTCGATATCCACGGGATATTGATAGTGCTGTTCAATGACCTTAAGGGTTTTCCTGAGATAATCCAATAGCTCGGCCTTATTGAGAAGGCCTTCACAGGTGGTGTATAACACATCCCTGTAAATGTCCCGTTCACGAAGGCGGCTTTCGGCTTCTCTGTCATGCTCCAGCATGAAGCTTTTGAACCATTGTGGAAGCTTTTTGGAAAGCTCATCGAGTGAGGAAATTTTAAGCCTGTTTTCTGACAGGTTGAGAGTATCGGCATAGCGTTGTGAGAAGCGGCTTTTTTCAACACGGTCGGACAGGGGACGAAGGTCAGGCTTATCCAAAGAAGCCACTCTCGGGTAATCGCCGTCGGTACGGTCGACGGCACGGGTGCCAAGACCCAGAACGAGGCGTACAAGGCCTGCCTGGGGGTCAATGTCCTGGTTCCAGACGTAGGAGTTATAGGAATAGCCCACGCCTGCGGCGCAGGGCATGAAAACATCGTCAAAGCGGGAGCCTGAAACCCTTTGCACCAGAATGGCCATCTGCTCGTCGCTTTGATCAAGACCGCGCTGCTTGCGGTAGGCAAGCGCGGATTCATCCATGGCGCTGGCATACACCTGGCGAACCGCATTTTCAAAGTCTGCAAAGCGTTCTTCGGGGCTGCCGCTGTTGACGCAGAAAATGGACTCGTATTTTCCTGCGAAGGCGTTGCCGAAGCTGTCCTCCAGGAGGCTGCTGGAGCGCACGATGATGGGGTTCTGGCCAAAGCTCTCCAGGATGCGGTGGAACTGGTCACGGATGCTGTCGGGGAAGGTGCCCGACAGAAGCTTTTCCTTGAGCTCACGGGCCGTTGAGAAATAGCCCTCGGGTGTGCGCTGCTCAATGCGCAGCTTCCACCAGCCGTTCTGGACTAAATAGGTATAGAAAACATCGGAGCCGATGTAGAAGGAATCGTGGGGCTCAAGGCGGGCATAAAGCTCGGGGGCGTTGTTCTGTAAAATCTTTCGTGCCAGCAGCATGCCGGTCGCCTTTCCGCCGATACTGCCGGAGCCGATCATGCGCTGCTTGATCTGAAGATAATCGGTAAGCTTGAAATGATCCCTCACAAGATCAGCAAGATGGGGCTCCCTGCCGAAAAGCATTCTGCCTAGCTTAGCCAGGGTTTGGGTCTGGTCGGAAAGCCCAGCGTCGTGCTCCATCTTGGCCCTAATAAAGAAACGATCCCAGCTGTCCAAGAACTGATCGCTGTGCTCCATGCCCTGTTGGGCCATATGGGCGTAGAATTTGCTGGCGCTTATGCCATCGGTAAGCGGGATAAGCGCTTGGTTTTCACTGTCAAATTTATGGGGCAGGAACATGGTCTGGGAATAGCGCTTCCAGACCTTGATAGGATGCACGTACATTTCACCCTCGCTTCCGAAGACATCAATAAGAAGCTGGGTGGTTTCACGAATACGGGCGATGGTTTCATAGGAATGGCGGTTTCTTAATATGCCAAAGAAGGCTACTGTATCCAGCTCGAAGAGGTAAGGACAGGTGACCCTGAAAAAGTTGCCCATCATCAAATCGGCTGACCATACGGTCTGTAGACCGGAAAGACAATCAAAAACGTAGAAGGCTTTTCGTCCCTCGGATGAGATGATCTCATTGACCTTGACGGTGAAGCTCTCAAACCCTGAATGGGCGTCGAGTTGATAGATTTTGAGGCCCTCACGGGGAGAGAGCAAGGGCTCGTGCTCGCCAAAACGCATATAGACGATGTTTCGGCCCTCCCTGACAGCCTTATCCACAAAAGGCTTCACAAAAAAACTATAATCATGCAGGGTCGAAACCTGCCAGACCACATTATCTCCGAGACGGATGGAGTCCAGGCCTTATCAAGCCCCTCAAGCCCGGAATGAATTCTTTCAAACGCCGCCATCGATTAAAGCCTCCCTGTGCCGAAAAGGCGCTTACAGAAAAAAATCCATGAGCGCCTTTTCATTATTCTTTTCAATTTAAGTATAGGTATTACATGGTGTTAAGTCAAATAAAGGAAATGAAATTACTGAAGGTTGATATAACGCTGGGGCATGTCCTTCAGATCCTCCGGACTAACGGTCAGCACATCAAGGGTTTCCTGCTCTTTGATACCGAGCTTTCCGCAGATTTCGTCCACAACATCCTTCTGGAAGTGGGTGGGACAGATGATTTTGGGGTTTAGCTGCTGCAGGATTTTGAGGTTTCTTTCTGTCATGGCACCATATTGAGGTGCGTTTGTGATGATAGTGAAGGCAATGTCGATCTTTCCAAGTGCTTTGAGCTGATCCTCTGTAAGCTCATCCTGCCCCATGTCGCCCATGTGTGCGATGCGAAGACCGTCTACCTCAAAAACATAAATCACATTGCTTGGAGGCGTGACAATCGCACCGTTGTGGGAGGCTGCAATACCGGTGTCCTTGATATCCTTGACGGTGAATTCCTCGGGCTTGTAGAAGGACATCTTGATATCACTGAACTGGCGCGCGATTTTGATGTACTTGGTGTCTACATGATCGCTGTGGGAGTGGGTGATGGTGATGATGTCGGGCTTGATGAAGCCTTTATCTGCCGGCATTTGGTAGGGGTCCATGACAACGACGGTCCCCTCTTTTGAGACAAGACCGAAGCTTGTGTGATAATCCCCGTTTTTAACAGTCGTAATGCTCTTGATCATCACCTTGCCGCTGTCATTTTTGAGGGTCTCGGTATCGAGCTGGACATCGGGAGCAGGAGCGGGAGTAGGAGTGGGCTCTGCTGAGGCTTTCTCTGAGGCCTTGGGCGTCGAGGAGGCTGAAGCTGCCGAGGGTGTGGCTGATCCGGGAGCAGTTGAGGCGTTCTGTGTGCCGCAGGCTGTCAAAGTAAATGCAGCCAATAAAAGCAGGCTGATGAGTGTGAAAAAAGCTTTTGTTTTCATCTTTATTCTCTCCTTTAATTTCTTTGTAACTTGAGAATAAATCAACGAACAAAAGCCTTTAAGTGTTTTTTAAAAGACGAAACCTGCTTATTTACAATTCAGTTCGCGCCGGCTTTCAGCATCCAGCAGTTCTGGTTGCGGTATTCCGACGGTGAAAGCCCCATGGTCTTTTTAAACGTTCTCAAGAAGTGGGCATCGTCGTGGAAGCCCACGATGGTCATAATTTCAGTGATGGGCAGGGTTGTGTTTCTAAGCATGGAGCATGCCATTTCAACCCTTATTTTTATTAGATAGGACATTATGGAGAAACCGGTCTGCTTTTTAAAAGCTTCGTTCAAGGTGGTGCGGTTCACATGGAACTCCCTTGTCAGATCCTCCAGCATGATTTTGTCACGGTAATGGGTGTGAAGATAGAGCACCACAGGATGGATGTCATGCCCTAAATAGCTCACGACTGCCGGGTTCTCGCAGACAGGGTTGTCATAAATACGGCTTAAGAGGAATAAAAGCTCAATCATGTATGACCGGCTTCGGCAGGGCCAGGACCAATCCTTCTGACCGCTTAAAGAGGCCTCTATCGTGGTCATGTGGCCCACAATCTGGCGGTAGAGCTCAGGGCTAACCGACAAAATGCCCTGATAGGTATCCTCTCTAAAATGGAACGGGCGCAGACACCAATAGTCCATCAAGCCCGCCTGCTCCTCGGGATTTCTATGTATGGAGATAAAATTGATTTTTTCATTAATCGCCGACGGATGGAAAAACAAAGCCTTAATCGTGGTGTCCTTATGGGACACAAGGTTGATCTCATCCTTTTCATCAAGGCATAGGATGAGCGGGGGCGTCAAAAGGAAGGGCTTCCCGTTGAGCTGGATAATCCCGGCGCCATCTTCAATGGCTAATATACGGTAACGCTCAAGATAGCCCATGTTTGCATCCTGCGGCTTTAAAATCGTGCAGTGCATCCGAAGCTCATAATCCTTGAATATTTCGCGTCCTATTGTAGAAAGCATGCCATCATCCTTATTTTCTCTATTGTATGACTGTGTATTATTATACCAAGGTTTTTATAATTTTGATAGTGTCTATCAATAACGCAAGAGCCTCTTAAAAATCAGTTGCATTTTGCCCAGCGGTGAAACATAATTGAATTGACAAAAAACCAAACTAAAGCCATTGGCTTAATGAGTTTGAATGCATCAAAGGAGTTAAAATGCTTCACGAGTTTTCGCGTATTGAGCTGCTTATCGGCAAGGAAGCGCTACAGAAGCTTAAAAACAGCAAGGTTGCCGTTTTCGGCATCGGCGGCGTTGGAACCTATACAGCAGAGGGCCTTGTTCGTGCAGGCGTCGGGCACTTTGTTCTCGTGGATGACGATTTGATCTGTCTGACTAACATTAACAGGCAGCTTCATGCCACAAGAAAAACAGTCGGCAAGGTCAAGGTTGAGGTCATGCGGGACAGGATTCTCGAGATCAATCCCAAGGCCGAGGTGCAGGTTTTTCAGCGCTTCTATTTGCCTGAGTGTGCCGACGAGCTCATTTCGAATGATTATGACTATATTGTTGATGCCATCGATACGGTCACGGCAAAGGTTGATCTGGTTGTACAGGCTAAAAAGCGGAATATTCCCATTATTAGCTGTATGGGAGCCGGCAACAAATTCGACCCGACCCAGTTTGAGGTAGCCGACATTTATAAAACCTCGGTGGACCCGCTGGCAAGAGTGATGCGCAAGGAGCTCAAGGCCAGGAACATTGACTCCTTGAAGGTTGTCTATTCCAAGGAACCGCGGGGAAAGCCGGTTGAAACCGAGGACAACAATTGCTCGACCCATTGCATCTGTCCAAAAGGAACCCAAAGAACCTGTACCATCAGAAACCAGATTCCCGGAAGCCTTTCCTTTGTCCCTTCCGTGGCAGGCCTGATTATAGCGGGCGAGGTTGTTAAAGACTTGATTGGATACAATAAGAAATAAGCAATAAAGGTGAAATAAAATGAAAATTTCAACCAAGGGACGATACGGGCTAGAGGCTCTCATGGTGCTTTGTCTGGAGGACGAGCAAGGTCATGTGAGCCTTAAAAGGATATCCGAGCGGTGTGAGGTTTCGGAGGCGTACATACTTCAGATATTCCTTGTGCTAAGG
>JAOABT010000093.1 GCA_026418215.1 Clostridia bacterium
CCGATGGTGGGCTCATCCAGGAATAGGACCTTGGGATCATGGAGCAGGGCGGCGATGAGCTCAAGCTTCATGCGCTCGCCCAATGAAAGGTTTCTGACGGGTACTGAAAGCAGCTCCTTGACCGAAAAAATCTCGCTGAAGTAGGCTACATTCTTCTGATAGACATCATCCGGGATGCCATAAATCTCCTTGTTCAGAAGGAAGGTGTCCGAAGCTGGCAGATCCCACCAGAGCTGGCTTTTCTGGCCCATGACAACGGCATAGCTCCTTCTGAATTCATCCTTCAGCTTACCGGGTGTAAAGCCCATGACAGAAACGTCTCCGTGGGTAGGCTGAATGATGCCGCAAAGCAGCTTGACAAGGGTTGTTTTGCCTGCGCCGTTTGGACCGATGAGGCCGATAAGCTCACCTTTCTCCACATTAAGATCGAAAGAGGATAGGGCTGTCTTCAGGACTATTTTACGCCTGAAAAGAGCCTTTATTGTTCCTTTGAAGCCTTCTTCCTTCTCCATACGCTTAAAAACTTTTGTAAGACCTTTTGTTTCAATGATTGGGTTCATGCGTTTTCGTTTCCTTTCAGAAAGTTTGTTAATAAAGTGCAAGTGGGTGGGAGGCCCATGGGGGGCCCGATCCCACTATAGAGATGCGTCCGATGAGTTTTATCAGTACTGTAGTTCGTGCTGTTGTGCCTGCCGCATTGTAAACATATTTCACCAACGATATTCCGGCTGCTTGGGCAGGTAACAGTGCTCTTGAGCTGGGCCGGTAAAATGGCTAGCCGGATCAAGCGCCATCGTTGTCAATAAATTTCTTGGTGCTTTTAGTGTTCAAGCGTGAGTCCCTCCACATGGTGCTTGGACATGATCTTTTTGGTTTTTCGATAATCTTTGGTTTCAAGTACGATATCCAGATTATAGTCCTCGGGATAGAGGTCCTTGCCGTCGATAAAGGGTCTCAAGCGCTTCTTATTGACCGTGAAGCGTTTTTTCATGACCATGACGCCGACTTCACCCCGGGCGTTTTCAAGCTCACACACAATGCCCGTACGGTTCATACTGGTAACAAAGACGCAGTCGCCAAGCTTGAAGGCCGACTCGACCTTTTGCTTCTCAATACGTTTTTTCGTTTCATAGCGCCGAATGGAGGTATTGCGGCTCTCCTCGTTTGAAAGCAGCACCTCTTCGTTGACGAGGGCTTCTGCCTCCTGGCTGGCTTGAGAAGCATCCGGCTTTTCGTAATGTCTGTCTTCCTTGTAGGTGATTTTATGGGCGCGCTCGATGAGCGCGGGGTCCATACCAAGCCTTAATGAGATCAGAAAGGCGTTGCTTTCACCGGGAATACCGATACTCAGCCGATACAGGGGCAACAGTGAGCGGGTGTCAAACAGCATGCAACCGTTTTTAAAGCCGGGTGTTGTACGGGCAAACTCCTTGATCTCGCTGTAATGGGTGGTGCACACCATGATACAGCCAGATTGATAAAGCCTTTCCATGACGGCGACCGCGAGGCCCATACCTTCGGCGGGATCTGTCCCTGTGCCCAGCTCATCCATAATGACCAGCGTGTCCGGGCCCGCACACTTAATGATGCTGATGATATTTCGAATATGAGACGAGAAGGTGCTGAGTGATTGTTCAATGCTCTGACCGTCACCAATGTCTGCCAGAATATCTGTGAAGACTGACAGCTTGGTTCCTTGCTCGGCCGGAACATGCAGGCCCGATTGCGCCATTAAGCAGAATAAGCCCACGGTCTTTAACACCACAGTTTTACCGCCAGTGTTGGGGCCTGTGATGACAAGGGCGCGGTAATCAGCGCCAATCTCGAAATCAAGCGGAACTGCCTGGCTTCCGATAAGGGGATGGCGCCCTGAGCGGATAACGATCCTGTTTTCATGATTCATAACAGGAAGGACCGCTTTCATGCTGTTGGCCAGCTTTGCCTTGGCAAAAAGGAAGTCATAGTGGGCCATGGTCTGAACATTAATCAATAACTCTTTACGATAGCCCTCCGCAATACCCGTCAGTGTCGAGAGAATTCGGAAGACCTCTTTTTCCTCTTCGATACGCAGCTCATCAAGCTCGGATTTCAAGGCTTTGATGGCGGCGGGCTCAATAAAGACAGTAGAGCCGCTGGAGGAAATGTCCAGAACAGCGCCATCGACGGCTCGCTTGTGCTCCCGCTTGAAAGGAATAACATAGCTTCCGCCGCGCATGCTCACGACCGCATCCTGAAGCATATCCTTATAGGCGGGGGAGCGGAGAATGCTCTCAAGCTTACTTTCGATGCGTTCCTCCACAATGGCCATGCGTTTGCGGGTTCGGGCAAGCTCTGGCGAAGCCTTGTCGTCGATTCGGTTATCGAGAATGCAGCGTTCAATCTCGGTGGACAGGTCTTCAAGCTCATACATGGAGGAAGCGTAGGACGCAACCTTCGGGGCAGCCAGCAAGCGGTTCTTCATATATTGAATCATTTTACCCGCTCCCACCAGCACGTTTCTGATTGTCCAGAGCTCATCGGGTTGAAGAGCTACGACCTTGCCTAGCTTCTCCATGACCTTATCTATACCTATCAGGCTGCTAAGCGGTACGCTCGAGCCTTTGTCCATAAGTCTTCTGGCCTCTTCTGTTTCTTCGAGCCAGCTTTCAATAATCGTAAGATCGTGCTCGGGCTGGAGCTTTTCCACAAGCGCCTTTCCCATGGAAGACACGGTGTAGCCTTCAAGCATGCTTTTAATTTTCTTGTATTCCAAAATATCTAAAGCTGTTTGATTCATAGGGAATTCCTCCTTTTGTTTGCCATTCCGGCTAAGCTTTCATAATTCATATGAGCTTTTATCGTGCGATCTTCAGCGATCGGTATCATCATCGTTGATAACTTCCTTTTCTCACATAATTCCTTCGTGGTTTCGACGCTTTTACTGAAGACAATGCTTTGCATACAAATCTCCTTTTCCGGAAGCGTTTTTAGGCTTCCTCGCGTAAATTCTGGTGTGATGCCTGGGAAAGCAAATGGAAAAAGGCTGCACCGACAAATCAATCGTGCGCAGCCTCAATAAACAAATGATGAGGAGCTTTAAGATTGGAAAACGTTCCGATAAAAAAGCCTTACGCCAAGCGTGCATGTTCTGGTCATGCCAGAGGGGGAGGACGCTTAAGGGTAATAAAAAGCCGTTCGCATAGACGAACGGCTAAAAAGCTTCTTCGATAGGCCGTTATTTGTCCTGACTTCACAATTTGCTCAAACAGGTAACACAAAATAAACCTTTTAAAGGCCTGTTCCATGACTGTTCGAACCTATTAAATTGTATTAAGCCAAGACTCTAACCGACATCCAATCTCCTCAACTTGTATCCTTGCTGGATACTTTAATTACTTTAATCATATGCGGAGACTTTTGATTTGTCAAGGGTGATTTATATAGTTTTTTAATCTGCACGATAACACTGCTTGAGGTGTGATACGCAAGAAGGCATCTCATTGAGAGCTTGTCCTGCGGAGTGGCGCTGCTAACATGAGGATGGCGCTTTATATTTGTTTGGTGCGAATGCCAGGGGGGCCTTTCATTAGGATGGCAGCGTGAACCAAGAATGTGCCAGCACGAACAAGCATGGAGGGCTGCAGGAGGCTTAACATATTTTGAAGACTTAATGGGTGTAGACTGCAGGAATACGAGCTTACTATATTTTGTCACTGTAACTTAAAGGATTTCAAACCAATGCCTTTTGAGCCATGTAAAAATGGTTTATAATGATAGAGATACAAAGGAGGTTGATAGAATGACCGTTTATGTCATGCTTGCCGATGGCTTTGAGGAAATAGAAGGATTAAGTGTTGTTGATGTTTTGAGGCGGGGTGAGGTCGAAACTGTTATGGTTTCTGTCAAGGAAGATAAGCTCGTTACCAGTGCCAGAAATATTACCGTGGTTGCCGATAAAACGCTCGAACAAATAGAGATTCAAAAGGACGATATGATTGTTTTACCGGGCGGCCAGAAGGGCGTCCAAGGGCTGGAAGCCTCGGAAAAGCTCACAGAGCTTCTTAAAAAGCACTACGCTGAAAACGGCTGGCTGGCGGCCATCTGCGCCGGGCCCTCATTTCCCGGTAAGCTGGGCTTCTATAACGGGCTAAAGGCTACCTGCTACCCCGGGTTTGAAGAATCCCTCACAGGCGCTACTTGTGTTGAGGATGATGTTGTGGTGGAAAAGCCCTTTGTGACGGCGCGCGGTGCAGGTGTTTCATGGGCCTTTGCCTTTACGTTGCTTTCGATTATCAAAGGTCCCGAGCTGTCTGAGAAAATTCAGAAGGCCATGCTTTATAAAGGCTGAATGAGAGGAAATGGCCGTTTTTTGCCGGAATAGGCTCGGCGGCTTGCAACTTTGACATAAAATATCAGGGTGGAACAAGCCTGAATATTGGTGGGTTTAACCCTTGTTGACAGCCCTGCATTCAGGTAAAATAGATTTGTTCAAGATTTGTCAAACATAGGAAGGAGACCGTCGATGCTCAAAGCAGCCGCCGAAAAAAATGCAGAAAATCTGAAGAAAAATGCATATCCGGGTCGGGGAATTGTCATGGGTCTGACCCCCGATGCCAAAAAGCTCGTTCAAATCTATTGGATCATGGGACGCAGTGAAAACAGCAGAAACAGAATCTTTGTTGAAGAAAACGGTTTCGTCAGAACCAAGGCCTATGACGAGAGCAAGCTGTCGGATCCTTCACTCATTATCTACTATCCATTAAAAACCACAGGGAAATATCATATTATTTCGAATGGGGATCAAACCAATACTGTTTACGATTACCTCAAGACAGGGAATACCTTTGAAGAAGCGCTTATGACCCGTCAATTCGAGCCCGACAGCCCGAATTATACACCCAGAATTACGGGGCTGGTTCAGCTGGATGGACAAAATACCTATGCGCTGTCCATTCTGAAGACTCAGGACGGCAACCCAGACACCTGCAACCGCCATTTCTTCTACTATGAAAAACCGCTTGCCGGGCTTGGTCACTGCATTCACACCTATCAGGGCGATGGAGAGGTGCTTCCTTCCTTTTTAGGCGAGCCTTATCTCATGCCCATACCCGAAACCTCGGATGAAGCTCTGGAATACTACTGGAGCCTTTTGAATGAAGAAAACAGAATTTCGCTTCTTGTTAAAACCATAGATATTAAAACAGGGAACTCAGAAATTAAGATAAAAAACAGATACGGATGCTGAAGAAAGACCGGGAGGATAAAATCATGCGCGAGCTACCAATCAAATACGGATGCAACCCGCATCAGAAGCCTGCAAAGATTTATATGAAGAATGGAGAGCTGCCGCTTTCAGTTTTGAACGGCACGCCTAGCTACATCAATTTTGCCGATGCCCTCAATTCCTGGCAGCTGGTCAAGGAGCTTAAGGAAGCCACCGGACTGCCCGCAGCAACCTCCTTCAAGCATGTGAGCCCGGCCGGCGCCGCTCTGGGTATCCCCCTTGATGAGACGCTCAAAAAGGCTTATCGCATTGAGAATGATAATTTGAGCCCTGTTGCAACGGCTTATGCCCGCGCAAGAGGTGCTGACCGCGTTTCCTCCTACGGTGATTTCATCGCCATCAGCGACTGCGTGGATGTGGATACCGCAAAGCTTCTTTCCAAGGAGGTTTCGGACGGCATCATCGCTCCTGCCTATGACAGCGAAGCCCTTCAAATTCTCAAGGCCAAGAAAAAGGGCGGCTATGTCATCATGCAAATGGACCCGGGCTATGTGCCGGAGGAAATGGAGAGCAAGGACATCTACGGTATCACCCTAGAACAGCTTCGCAACAATGCGGTCATCAGCAAGGACAGCTTCAACCAGATTGTGACCGAGAATAAGAACCTGCCAGAGGATGCCATCCGTGATCTATTGATTGCCAATATCACCCTTAAGTATACGCAGTCTAATTCCATATGCTTCGCATACAATGGCCAGGTTATCGGCTGCGGAGCCGGTCAGCAGTCCCGTATCCACTGCACCAGGCTGGCTGCCGGAAAGGCCGATATCTGGATGCTCAGACAACACCCCAAGGTCCTTTCCATGCGCTTTAAGGAAGGGCTTAAGAATGCCGTGATTGATAACGCCATCGACCTCTTCCTGCGCGACGATATCACCGAGGTGGAGCTTAAGGAATGGGAAAACCTGTTCGAGGTTGTTCCGGAGAAGCTGACGCTTCAAGAGAAGCAGGACTGGTTCAAAATCTTCGGCGGGGTTGCTCTTGGCTCGGATGCATTTATTCCCTTCAGGGACAATATTGACCGCGCTGCCCCGAGGAGTGTAAAATACGTTGCGCAGCCTGGCGGATCAGTTCGTGACGAGGATGTTATCAGGGCCTGCAACGAATATGGAATGACCATGTGCTTCACAGGCTTGAGGCTGTTCCACCATTAAAGAATAGAATGGATCTGACATAAATGCTCGAAAATGCACTATGGATGCTTATACTGATGGCACTGACAGCCTATGTCGGCATGCTCCTGTTCAAAAAGCAGCCCAAATGGGTCTGGTTTGTTGTGCTTGTAGAGCTTGCCCTGGTCTGCCGTTTCATCCTTATTTATGTCGTGTATGCCAACGGTACTGAGGCCTCGGGCACCGACGGCCTTATTTACCATCAGGTGGCAAAGGATGTGGCCAACCAGCTGCGGACGGGGACCCCTATATGGGGCATCAAGTACGAGTATACCTGGTATACCGTATTGGTGGGCCTTCAGTATTTCGTGCTAGGCGTCAACCGCTATGCCGCTTCTTTTATCAATGCCTTTTTAGCTATCCTGTCGGGTTTCTTCCTTACCGGAATAGCTGTCAACTTAAAATTCAGCTTTAAGAAGTCAGGCCTTTTAGGTCTGGCTTACCTTTTTATGCCCAGCATGATGGTCTGGACGACCGATACGCGTAAGGAATCGATCACCTTCTTTATCTCCATACTGATCTGGTATATGGCCTTAAGAGTCCTTAAGGAGCGTGACTGGAGCAATGTGCGGCTGGGTGCGTACATTGCAGGCATCTGTCTCCTTCTTTGGGTCAGCACCCTTCTTCGTATCTATATGCTTTATACGCTTGGCGGCGGGCTCTTGGTCGGACTCTTCTTCCATTACTTAAAGACCAGAAGAAGGCTGATCCTCTATTTCGGGGCAGCCATCATGGCAACCTGTCTTATTGTGACCTATTGCACGGTTTTATCCAATATGAGGGATTATCATGCCCTTCCCATTGACCGAAGCCAGGGAGGCGACGAGGATATCAATGAAGAAGTGGATTCCATATTGAAGGTCATCATTCAGAAAAATATACCGGGCTCTATCAACGGCTTCCTGACGAAGCCCCACCTTGAAAACGTACCTTCCATCACCGATATCGCGGGCAACTATTTTGCCGTTACGGTGGTCAGGCTTGAAATGGTGCTCTGGTACATTTGCATGATTTTTGCCATCTTTGGTATTCTGGATACCATCCTCAAATGGGACCCGTATTTAATTGGCATTTTGGCATTCATTGTCTCTTACAGTCTCATTAACGCCCTGGTGAGCGAAAATGTAGGCGAAACCTATTTCCGCTACCGGGCGGCTATTGTTGCTCCCATACTTTTGTTTGCCGATTATAGGCCGTTTTTGAGCAGTCTCAAGGGCTTTATCACCGGCAAAGCCCGTACTTAAGCGCTGGAAAGGAGGAGTCCCATGACCATCCATCGAAGACGTTTGGCCTGGTGCCTGCTGATTGCATTTCTTATTCTGAGTATGACAGGGATTTCTGCCTTTGCTGATTCCGACAAGGAATACAGCATTTCCGGCTATGACGTGAATGTCAGAATAAACACCGACGGAAGTCTGGATATTACTGAAAGCGTAAAGTTTACCTTTTACGGCGGCTTCAACAATATCATGCTCCTCATCGATAAGGAAGAGGGCGAAGAGGTTGAGGTTAAGAATGTCTATCTGCTGCGCAAGCAAGGCTACATAGAGTGTGACAGGCTGTCGGCGGGACAATGGGACGCCAACGTTTTTTCGGGTACCTACAGCGTCATCCAGGAAAACAATGACGTCAAGCTTAAGGTGTACGGCACCTTCAGCAACCGCTACGGCTCCATCGTCGTCCAATACAGTGTGAAGAATGCTATCAAGCGCTATAGCGACGTTGCAGAATACAAGCGGATTCATATCCCTAAAAATTGGGAGGGACGCATTTCAAACATCAACATCACCGTGAATCTCCCTGCTTACGCAGATAAATACAGTATCGTACCGTTTTTGCACGGCGTTCTCGTGGGCAGGAAAACTGTGGACAGCAGAAGGACCATCACCTACAACGTTCCCGACACTGTACCCGGAGAATATGTTGAAACCCGTATCATATTCCCAGAGAGCGTTGTTCCCAATGCCCATATCACAGACGATAACTCCCATATGCAAACCATAGCCCAGGAGGAGACGGATTACGAAAACAGCGATAAGGCCGATCTATTAAAGGCCCGCGAAAACTACGCGAAGGAAGCGGGAAGAAAAGCGTGGAGTGACAGAATGACCCAGCGTGTCCGCTTCATTTCGTCTGTATTTTCGATTTTGGCGTCTCTTTTCGGGCTGTATCTCCTGTTCTTTATCCAACGGAAGATCCATCAGCTTAAGAAAATGCCCATGCCTCCAGAGTTTAAGGGCATTGAGGAGCTAAGCCCGGCCGAGGTTCGCCTGCTTCTGGCAAATGGAAGCCTGGGCGGCAGGGCTATCCTGGGCAATTTGATGCGATTGGCCTCAAAGGGCTATTTAACCGCCGATTTTTCGTCCAAGGGTACGGCAAGGGATGTCATTACCTTTAGAATGGGACCTAAAAGCAAGCTGGAGGAATTGTCTTCATCAGACCAATATCTGATGGGCTGGGTAGCCGGAAGCCTCGATGAAAAAGGTATTTTCGATCCCAAGAGCTTGTTGGATAGGGCAAAGGGCAAGGAAAGCGCGGCCAGCCTCAAGCGTCTCTATGATGAATGGGAAGATAAAGCGCTGGACGATTACAACAATAAAAACATGATTGATACCGGGCTTTTGAAATATCGCAATATCGGGCTTGTCACAGGGGCTATTTTGTTCCTTCTTGGCTGCGTTATTCCGGTAACCTTGTCTATTTGGGGCGGTTACCTCATGTTCCCGGTAGGTCTGGCCCTTATTCTTTACACGGTAAGAATCAGAAAGCATACCGATTTTGGTATTGCTCAGCATAGAATCTGGAAAGAGCTTAAGAAGCGCATCATCAAAAGTGCTATTGCGCTGGACACGCTTCCGTCCTATATGGCTGATGCTTTGGCGCTTTTAGCTTATTGTCTTGCTCTAGGCACCGAAAAGGAGCTGGGCCTCGTTGAGGTTTCGGTCAAGAAAAACGAGAAGCTGCTGTCAGAGATTGCGACAGCGAAGGAAATACCTATGGAAAGCAGGCTGAGCGGGCTTGTGAAGAACACGCTTCAAGACTTCAGCATCGCCATATCATCCGTTCAGGATATGGCCGATTAAGGATATTTCTTTTTTGTCTGAAAGGATTATGCCATCATGGCTGAAATAGTTTTACGCGGTATCGAAAAGTCCTACGGTACCCATCAAATCTTAAAGGGCGTTTCTTTTGAAATCTATGAGGGAACAGTTGTGGGACTGCTCGGCAGAAACGGGGCGGGGAAGACTACCCTGTTCAAAATCCTGTCCGGCCTCGAGCCCTATGACAAGGGCGAGATGAGCATTGTGCGTGGCCGCCGGGTAGGCATTCTGGATCAAATTCCCGAGTATGCAAAAGGCACAACAGTATGGCAGGTGTTGGATTCTGCCTTCGAACAGCTTTATGCCCTCAGAAGCAGTCTTGATGAAATGGAAGCAAGAATGCTCAAGGATTCCAATCCTATATTGGTCAAGCAGTACGGTACGTTACTTTCAGAATTCGAGGGCCGTGGAGGGTACACCATTGAGACCTCCATCAAAAGGGTGTGCACGGGTCTTGGAATTGATGAAATGATGCAGCAGAGGCAGTTTTCTGAGCTCAGCGGCGGAGAGAAGACACGCGTCAATCTGGCCCGCATCATTTTGATGGACCCCCATATTCTCCTTTTGGACGAGCCCACAAACCACCTGGATGTGAATGCCATTGAGTGGCTTGAAGAGTATCTGGAGACCTTTGAGGGAACGGTTGTGGTTATTTCACATGACCGTTACTTTTTGGACAAGGTCGCAGAAAAGATCATTGAAATTGAAGACGGCGTGGCCTTAAGCTACGAGGGTAATTACAGCAAATATGCTCTTTTGAAGGAGCAGCGGCGCATTGAGCAGCTCCAGCACTATGAGCAGGAGCAGAAGAAGATTCGACAGCTCGAATTGGCCGTTAAGAGGATGCATGATTGGGCAAACCGCGCTGACAGCAAAAAGATGCACAGAAGAGCCTTTGGCATGGAGAAGCGGCTTGATCGCATGGTGAAGAGCTCGACAGAGCGGCCGAAGGTTGAAAAGAAGCTGACCCAAACCTTCAAGGTTGATAACTTTTCGGGTATGGAGGTTATTACCCTCAAGGGGATATCCAAAAGCTTTGAACAGAAACGGGTGCTCGACCAGGTCAATCTTCTGGTCAAAAAAAGCGATAGACTTGCCCTTCTCGGTAATAACGGAACGGGTAAGACCACACTTTTGAAGATCATACAAGACGAACTCGAACCCGATGCGGGGATTGTAAAGATCGGGCCCAGCGTGAAGATGGCCTATCTGCCTCAGATTGTGACGTTTGATGAGCCGGAGCTCACCATTCTTGACACGGTAAGAAGGCAGCTCATCATCGACGAAGGCAAGGCCAGAAACCTGCTGGCGGGCTTTCTTTTCAGGGGTGAGGACGTCTTTAAGACCGTCGGCAGCCTGTCGGGCGGAGAAAGAAGCCGCTTGAAGCTTTGCCTTCTCATGCAGAGCGGTGTGAATCTGCTCATTCTCGACGAGCCTACCAACCATCTTGACATCGCCTCAAGGGAGTGGATGGAAGAGGTGCTGGAGGAGTTTGAGGGCACAATCCTGTTTGTCTCCCATGACCGTTATTTCATCCGGAAGTTTGCACAAACGGTCTGTGAGCTTGAAAACGGCAAGCTGTATTTCTATGAGGGCAGCTATGAGGACTACAGAGAGTTTAAGCGCTTTGAGGAGCAGGAAAAGCAAAGGCTCGAGCAGGAGCGCCTTCTGCTTGAAAAGCCCAAGGTTGACAGCCGGATTAAGAAGCCCAGCCCGAAGGCCCTTGAAAAGAGAATCCAGAAGGTCGAGGAGGATATAGCCAGGGCCGAGCAGCGCTTGGAGGAGATTGAATCAGAGCTCGAAAGATATGCTTCGGATTACGAAAGGCTTAATGCTCTTCTTTATGAGAAGGGTGAGCTTGAAGCGCGGCACGAGGAGCTGTTGGCCTCGTGGATGGGCCTATCCAAGGACTTGGAAGCCATGGGACAGGGATAGTTTTTAAATGGCTTGAAAGGCATATAAGATAGCAGTTTAGAACTTTGCTGTGAAGCCTTGTGTTGCTTAACCAGGATCATAGTATGTTTAGTGATTAAAACATATACAGGGGATATCTCAAAAAATGTTTTGGGGTATCTCTTTTTCATCTTTGACGAGCAGTTACTCTATTTTACTCAGTGAGCGACATTTATCAAGGATAACAGGGGGAGAGCAGGAGGGGGGGATAGGGGAGCATCCATAGAAATATCCGAACAATTGTTTTGCTACGCCCCAGTTATTAAAGTTGAGACAAAAATGGGAATGTGTA